>JANMDA010000398.1:0-16140 GCA_031376085.1 Chloracidobacterium sp. | reverse complement strand
GCGACCAATTGCCAGCGGCCTTTTATCTTGACGAAGGTTGCAGTTGTTATGAATTTGCCGCTCGTGACTTTTGACCCGGGAGCAAATTTAGTCGTGATGTTTGTGATCGCCACCGCCGTGTCTCCAAAAAAGCGGATCCTTGCCACCTCGATGCTGACCGATTCGTATTTCACATCGCCGGACTTGAACGAGGCAATGCGTTCCCCCTTGGTCATCACAGTTCCGGTGTCGCCGACAAATGTGTAATCGTCGGCATAGATGCGGTCGAGTGCGGCGGTGTCATTTTTTCCCAGTGCGGCGGCAAGATCACTGATCGTTTTCCGAACTTCTTGCTCTGCCCCGCCTTTCTTGGCGCTTTGGCATAAGATCAAAGCCGGTGCGGCAAGCATAATAGCTAATGCCAATAAAATACTTTTGGTTTTAGTTTGTTTGTGTTTCATAATTTAACTCCTGTTTTATTAATCCAATTGTGGGACGATGCGTCGCACACCTTACCAGCGGCACGCTTTACCAATTTTTGTTCTCTGCTTATCTAAACGAGAATCTAACTTAAAAAGGGGCATGACTCAAATTCTTTTTTAATTTAAGGGTATTGTTCTATAATCAGCATAGAAATTCTTCTCAAAAACACATGGAAAACGCGGATTCGCATGAGATCACCCTTTTGCTGGCTGATTGGGGAAAGGGTGACGAACAGGCCCTGGAGCAGCTAATGCCGCTCGTCTATGATGAGTTGCGCCGGATGGCGAGTAATTATATGCGGCGTCAGCCGTCTGGACACACGTTTCAAACTACCGAGCTGATCCATGAGGCCTATCTCAAACTTGCCAAACAAGATGAACAAAATTGGCAAAACCGGGCGCATTTCTTTGGCGTGGCGGCGGCGGCGATGAGGCATATTTTAGTCGATTATGCGCGTTCAAAAAGCAGTCAAAAACGAGGCGGCTGGCAGGAAAGGGTTACGCTTGCCGACGATACTGCGTTAGCGGCGGATTATTCAAAAGACATGATCGCACTCGACGATGCCTTGAAAAATCTGGCGACACTCGATGAACGCAAGAGCCGCGTCGTCGAATTGAAATATTTCGGCGGCATCACAAATGAAGAAGTCGCCGAAGTCTTGAAAATATCAACGGACACCGTAAAACGCGACTGGCGCTTTGCCAGGACATGGCTGCTGCGCGAATTATCCGTTGCGGGTTAATCGCAAATAACTTTTATGGATTCCAAAAGGCTGAGACAGATCGAAGAGATCTATAACGCGATTTTGGACGCAGCGCCGGATGATCGTAAATCTTTTCTCAGTGAACGCTGCGGAGACGATGATGACCTTCGCAGCGAAGTAGAATCTTTGCTTTCTTTTGAAAATACTTCCGACAATTTTATCGACGAATCTCCGGGGCCGCTCGCCGCTGAAATGTTCTCCGGCCGAAAAGATCAGGCAAGCCGCGTTGGAGAAATGCTCGGCCATTATCGCATCGTTTCAAAGATCGGCGCGGGCGGCATGGGCGAAGTGTATCTTGCAGAGGACACCAAACTCGGCCGCAAAGTTGCGATCAAGTTTCTGAACAAGGAATTCAGCAAAGACGAAAACAAACTAAATCGTTTTATTCGGGAGGCAAAAGCCGCATCTGCTCTCAATCATCCGAATATTCTGACCGTTTACGAGATCGGCGAGTCGGACGATGCGAACTACATCGTTACCGAGTGGATCGACGGCAAAACGGTTCGCGAGCATCTGGCAAAGTGGGAATCGCCGCCGCTCAACATGATATTAAAGATCGCCGAGCAGGTGGCCGAGGCGCTTTCGGCTGCACATCTTGCCGGAATCACTCACCGCGACATTAAGCCTGAGAATGTAATGATTCGCAAGGACGGTTACGCAAAGGTACTGGATTTTGGACTCGCAAAATTAACCGAAAAGCCGACCGAGACCTCATCGCCCGAGGAAGCGACGCGAATTCAGGTCAACACTACGCCCGGCATGATAATGGGAACCGTCTCATATATGTCACCTGAGCAGACACGCGGCAAGGAAACCGATCCTCGAACCGATCTGTGGAGTCTTGGCGTTGTACTTTACGAGATGGTCACGCGAAATTTGCCTTTTTCAGGCGAGACGATGAGCGATACCATCGCCGCGATCCTCACGAAAGAACCGCTGCCCCTAACTCAGATTCCGCCCGAATTAGAGCGCATCTTGCTCAAAGCACTCGCGAAAAAACGCGATGAGCGTTATCAAACCGCCGCCGACATGATGGCCGATCTCAAAGCGCTTCGGCGCGATTGTGAAACGAGCGGTGAGATCGAATATCTAACTCCATCGTCAGCAACAGGTGTTTCGACAAGTGAAAATGAACTGACACGAGCACATGACGGCGCGAATACCGGGCAGACGACCAAGAACGGTACTCCGACAAAAGATGAGCAGTATCAGACGTTAAGCATTGAGATAGAGAAACTCAGGAGCAGATACAGGACAGCTGTAATTGCTGTGATCGGCGTTTTGCTGATCGGTAGTTTGGGGTATTTGGGATACCGGTTTTTGAAACCTGTCAGATTGGTCGAAACTGCATTCAACAAGACGACTTTTGAGAAGATTCCAATAAGCGGAAATGTTGAGCTGACAGAGATCTCTCCGGATAAACGCTATCTTGCATATGTCGAGAGAAAAAATAGCAACGAAACACGGCTAGTTCTGCGGCAAATGGAAAACGGCGCGGAAAAAGAAATTCTGCCGATGGGAATATCGTTTGTCCGTGACATTAAATTTTCGCCAGACGGTAATTATTTTTATTACGCCTTCGAAACAATGGAGAGTGCTGATCTGCTGGTTAATGTTTTTCGCATTCCGCTGCTCGGCGGCGAGCCGGAAAAAGTGGTTGATAACATTAGAAGAAACTTCTCATTGTCGCAAGACGGCAAAAAGATCGCTTTTGTAAGAAATGAGACCTCACCTTTCGAATCCAAAATAGTCGTCCGCGATCTCCGGAGCATGGAAGAACATTTCCTGATAAGCGCGAAAGACAGAGAGTTTCAAGCGATCGCCTTCTCGCCCGACGCAACTAAGATCGCAGTTTTCGCTACGGACGAGGATGTTAAAAATTTATATAAACTTAATTGGATCCCGGCTGAAGGCGGCGAACTTAGAAAAGTTTCGGATACCGCTCTAAGGGAAGACGGAAGCTTGGACTGGATCAACGATGGCTCAGGCCTGGTGATCACCGGACAATTACCTGATCAAAAATACGGCCAGCTTTACAAAATTTCGTTTCCGCAGGGCGAATATACACCGCTTACAACCAGCACCAGCACGTTTTCCCACGTTTCGGTTTCAAAGGACGGCAATTTCATTGTCGCTTTGCAAACAAACAAAACTAACGGCATATGGGAACTCGACCTGGCAACAAAAGCCGCGAGACAAATAGCTCAGACGACTAAGGATGAGCTAAAGGTTGAAGACGCGACATCGGACAATCGCCTGCTCATTACCAGAACCGACATCAAGGGCAAAGACGGTCTTTTACTCGTCAATACTGACGGGACAAACGAGAAATTTCTGACGCTTTACAACGGAGAGAATTCGGGGCCGCTGCAGAGAGCGGCGATCTCCAACGATGAGAAATATTGTTACTACGTTTCAGACAATGACGTATGGCGAATAAATATGGCCGGAAGCGGAAAGGAAAAACTTACCGACACGCCGTCGATCAAGAAAATATTCGGCGGGATCGCGTCAGACTCAACATATGTTCTGTACGGAACTATGGACCCTTATTCTATACAAAAAGTTGACATTGCGACGCTCGGCGTAACGTCCGTTCTCGAACGTGAAGGCTTTACTTATGTAATTTGCGGGTTTGAACGGAATACGAACCTGATAGCTTATAACTCTTACAACGAAAAAGATCAGTCCTCATCTTTTCTCCTCTCCCGATTTGACGGGCAAAACTTCAGCGAGCCAAAACCTTTCGTCAAGATTACCCGGTCCAAAGGATTTGTGTTATCAAAAAATGGGAACAAGGTCTATTTCACGCCTTATAGTGGCGAGCCGTCGAAAACCAACGATGCGGAGTTGGCAGAAATGGATATGTCCAGCGGAAAGCTATCAAAACTCACGAATTTTAATATCGAGAAGATCTTAAACTATACGATCTCGCGCGATAGCACAAAGCTTTACCTCGTGCGCGGAAATACGACCGATGAAGTCGTGCTAATTAAAAATGTGGAATAAGAAAAAATGAATATCCGACTTGCGACACGAGAACTGAAAACCAAGTTTGGCAACTATACTGAGTTTCTGTATTACGATGGGCAGAAGGAGTCGATCGCTCTTGTGATGGGCGATGTTGGGAACGGTGAAAATGTTCTTTGCCGGATACATTCGCAGTGCATCGGTGCTCATGTATTCAACAGCGTCGAATGCACATGCCGCGAAGAGATGGAAGGCGCGCAAAGTTTGATCGAGCGTGAAGGTCGAGGCGTCATCATCTGGCTCGATCAGGAAGGCAAAGGCAACGGCCATCTTGCGTTGATGGAGAGCATTCCTTATAAGAAGGAGTTCGGCCAGGCAGAAGCGTATGGGAAAGCCGGCTACTCGTCCGACGCACGCAGCTATCGCCCGGCTGCTGAGATATTAAAGGATCTTAAAGTAAAATCGATAGTCCTGCTGTCAAACAGTTCAGAAAAAGCGGATGATCTGCGGCAGATTTTAATTAATGTTATCTGCGTCCGATCACCCTCCAAGTGAAATAGCATTACAAGGAGAATATGAGTATCAATATCAGACTAATATTACTGGTGGGTGGCTTAATCATGACGGCTTCGTTCATAGTTGTAGCACAAACAAAACCCTGCGCAACCGCATCGAAGTTTGGACCTGATGATCAGATCGGCAACGTAAACTATATCACCGCCGAGAAGACGCTGTCGGCGGCCAAACTCGTCACTAAGGGAAAGGCCTACCGCTTGGGCATTGAGACGAACAAGGACACGCCTGCGTATGGCACGCGCAAATTCGCAATAACGGTGCTTCAACCGGATCAGGCCGGTGGTGGGTCGCTTGGGCCGACAAAGACGACTTACAACGACGACATAATCACAGGCTGGGTCGGAGTAGGCTCACAGATTGACGGCCTCGGCCACGCCGGTATTGACGGTCTATATTTCAATTGCAACAAGGCTGCCGATTTCGTGGGTGCCGATGGCCTCAAAAAACTTGGCATCGAGATTGTTCCGGCTATTGCCACCCGCGGCATTCTGCTAGACATGGCAGGTTACTTTAATACTGATATGGTGAAAGAAGGCACGGCATTTAATCGCACCGAGATCGAAGGTGCGATGAGGCGACAAGGCATCAAGACGATAGAGAAAGGTGACGTCGTGATTTTTTACTCTGGGTGGCAAAAGCTCATCGGTAAGGACAACAAGCGATACATCTCGGTCGGGCCTGGGCTCGGTCGCGAAGGAGCGAGGTATCTTGCCTCGCTCGAAGTGGCAATGGTCGGCGCAGACACGTCGAACTTTGAGGTGATCCCTTTCGAAAAGGATGCCGGAGTTTATGAGGTGCACCAGATATTGCTTGCCCTAAACGGCATTCACATACTTGAAAATATGAACACCGAAGAAATGGTAAAGGACAAGACGTGGGAGTTCCTATTTACGCTTGGGCCGTCGCGGATCACTGGTGGTGTCCAGGCCATCGTTAATCCGATAGCTATACGTTAGTACAAACCGATTTATATGAAACGATGCCCTGAATGCAGGCGGGATTATTACGACGAGTCGCTGCCGACTGTTTATTTTGAAATGCAAATTAAAATGCCCCTTCTTGTCTGCGGTTTACGTTTTACTGTGTAAGAGATGAATTTACAGAGCGACAAGGATCTGCTGAAACCGGAATAGTTGTGTATGAAACGATGCCCTGAATGCAGGCGGGATTATTACGACGATACGTTGCTTTATTGTCTCGACGACGGAAACGCGCTGCTCGAAGGACCTGCGTCCGTCGAAGAACCGGCGACGGCGATATTGTCAGTACCACCTGCGGTAGCGGGTGGTTTGACGCAACCAACCAAAATTCTCGATGAACCCGCGACGGCTATCTTCCCTGCTCCGTCTACGGCATCAAATGACTCTTCGTCGAAGCCTCGTAGTTTGGATAACCGACGTTTGGCCGCGTTGTCTTTGCTCGTAGTCATTTCCTTTGCTGGATTTTTTGGCTATCGGTATCTAAAAACCGGCGGCGGCGAACAGATAAATTCCATCGCGGTACTTCCATTTGAGAATCGCAGCGGCAGTGCCGACACGGATTATCTCTGCGATGGGCTGGCAGATTCGCTGATCTACAGACTTTCGCAACTGCCGAATCTAAAAGTCAGCCCGACCAGTTCAGTTATGCGGTATAAAGGCAAGGAGATAGATGTTGCCCGGATCGCAAAAGAACTCGAGGTCGATGCTGTTATGTCGGGACGATTGGCCCAGCGCGGTGATGACCTATCGGTAAGCATTCAATTGATCGATTCCCGCACGGGAAAATTGATTTGGGCCGAGCAATACGAACGGAAGATGTCGGAGCTGTTGGCAACGCAGCGTGAGATCGCTACGACAATTGCGCAAAAGCTACAACTGAAACTTTCTGGTGGAGAAAAAGGCATCACCAAAAAATATACCGATAGTAGCGAAGCCTACCAGCTTTATCTTAAAGGACGGTACCATTTCGCCCGCCGTAATAGAGATGACGTTAATAAAGCGATAGCAAGCTATGAGCAAGCCATAAAGCTCGACCCGAACTTTGCCCTTGCGTATGCGCGGATAGCCGAGGCATATAACCAGATGCCTAACTACCCCTATGCATCGCCATTGGATGCCTTCCCGAAAGCTAAGGCCGCCGCTGAAAAAGCTATCGCCCTCGATCCGACTTTGTCAGAAGCACATACTGCGATGGGTAACACGCTAACCTCATTAGATCGAAACTGGCCGGAAGCCGAAAGCGAATTCAAAAAGGCTCTCGAACTCGATCCTAAGAGCGCGACGGCCCACTACAGATATGCTTCGGAATATCTTATCTCGGTGGGTAGAACGAAAGAGGCCTTAGCTGAAGTAGAAAAGGCCCTGGAGATTGAGCCACTTGACCCGAACATGGTCGCAAATCTGGGTCGCCAATACCTTTACGATGGTCAGCGCGAACGAGGATTGGAGCAGGCTCGCAGGGCATATGAGGCCGACCCGAGTTTCGTGATCGCGCGGCTGATCTACGGAATGACCCTAAATGCAACCGGCTCATACGCAGATGCGATAGCTTTGAGCGAAAAATACCTGCTGGATGATCCGAACAATCAGCAGATGCTTATGGTCGCTGGTTATGCATACGGCCGATCCGGTCGGCTCTCTGATGCCGAACGCGTCATTGAGAGATTTCGCGATATATCGAAAACACAATATGTAATTCCAAGCTTCGTAGCGGTGGTATTCGGTGCGATGGGCGAAAAAGACAAGGCCTTTGCCGAGTTAGATAAATCGATAGAGCAACATGATTCATGGTTTCGGTGGGCCAAGGTCGAACCGTTGTTCGACCCGCTCCGTGACGATCTGCGATTCAAGGCAATGCTTAAACGGATGAATCTGCCGGAGTGAAATTTTATGAAACGATGCCCTGAATGCAGGCGGGATTATTACGACGACACACTGCTCTATTGTCTCGACGACGGAAATGCGCTGCTCGAAGGCCCGGCGTCGATGGACGAGCCGAAGACGGCGATATTGTCAGAACCGGGAGCGATAGCGACTGGGTTCCTCGCCAGTGAATCGCCAACCCGCGCTCAAATTCATACGACCGACCAAACTGCCATCTTACCTCGCGGTGCGGAGGCGAAGCCTCAAGATGTTTCGGACACACAATCGGAAAGGCAAAGCCCTTCCGCAAATAGAGCGGCTGAGCCGCAGCAGAAAAGGAATAAACTGCTGGCAATTCTGGGTATCGGCATATTGATTCTCGGCGGCGGGTTCTTTGGCTATCGATATTTTAAATCAGCCACGTCCGAGCAGATCAATTCCATAGCGGTCCTTCCGTTTGAGAACAAAAGTGGTGATGCCGATTCTGAGTATCTTTCAGACGGAGTTGCCGAGTCACTCATTTATCGACTGTCGCAGATACCCGATCTGAAGGTAAGTCCGCGAAGTTCTGTGTTTCGATACAAGGGTAAGGAGATCGACATTGAGAAAGTAGGCGCAGAACTTGGTGTTGACGCCGTTATGTCGGGACGGATGGTTCAGCGTGGAGATAACCTGACGATCAGTGTTGATCTTGTCGATGTCCGGAACAAGAAAACGCTGTGGGGCGAGCAATACGAACGTAAGATGGCCGACCTTTTGGCGACACAGCGTGAGATAGCGTCCACGATCACCGAGAAACTGCAATTGAAATTGTCCAGCGATGCCGCAAAAGGAATAGCTAAAAGATATACCGATAACAATGAATCGTATCAAGCCTATTTGAAAGGCCGTTATTTCTGGAACCGGCGAACGGCGGAAAATCTCAAAAAAGCAATTGAACAATTCAAAGTCGCTACTGACAAAGACCCGAATTTCGCGCTTGCTTTCACCGGTCTCGCTGATTGCCACGTTCTCCTGCCGGAATACGCCGGAGTTCCGACCAGCGAAACAATTCCCCAAGCGAAGGCTTTTGCGACGCGTGCAATAGCAATTGACGACCAATTAGGTGAACCACACGCATCGCTTGGACAGGCGAATTTGATCTCGTGGCAATGGGCGGAATCAGAACGGGAATTCAAACGGGCTATCGAACTTAACCCAAATTACGCGACCGCCTATCACTGGTATTCTCATCTACTCAGAGATCTTGGAAGATTTGATGAGGCCGCTGTAATAATTAAGCGGGGGCATGAAATTGACCCGTTATCAAGTATTATCAGCGTCAATTTGTCTGAGATCCTTCTGCTCCAAAACAATCCGAATGCGAGCATTGAAAACACTCTTAAAATAATTGAACTCGATCCAAATTTTACGGAAGCCTATAGAAGTTTGGGACTGGCATATTTAAAACTTGGGAGCAAAGCAGAAGCTATTACAAATATGGAAAAGGCGGTCGAAATTAGTAATAGAGCCGCTTCTCCACTTATGACTTTAGGCTACGGATATGGCGCTACGGGAAAGCGCATGGAAGCAGCCGCCATCGCCAAAGAGTTAGAGGAAAAGTATGCGAAAAAGGAGTCAAATGGAATGTATGTTGCCGGCGTGTATGCGGGTTTGGGTGACAAAGATAAGGCATTTGAATGGCTGGAAAAAGCTTTTCAAAATAAAGAGGATTTAGGATTCACCATATGGCGGATCCACTATCAATCACTCCGCGACGACCCGCGATACAAGGATCTACTCAAACGTATGGGTTTGCCGGAATAGAATTTTATGGAGAAACTTATGATTCGAAACAGCTTTCAAGTGATGGGACTACTTATATTGTTATGTCTTTCAGTCTCAGCACAGCCAAGCGGCGGCAAGCTAAACGCAGCAGAGGCTTGGAAGATGGGCCATTCGCGGCACGGCGAAGCCTTTGACGTCGGACCGCGTGAAAAGCCCTGGGTGATGTCGGGCATTGGCAAAGTCAATTTTCCGATCACAACCAAAAACCCAGAGGTCCAACAGTGGTTCAATCAGGGAATCGCGTTGCAGCATTCTTTTTGGTTCTTTGAGGCGGAGCGTTCGTTTCGTTGGGCGCTCAAGCTCGATCCCGAATGCGCGATGTGTTACTGGGGATTGTCGCTGGCCGCTGCAGATGAACGCGGCCCGCAGTTTTTGAAAGAAGCTGGCAAGCGTAAGGATAAAGTCAGCGACCGCGAACGCCGCTATATCGAAGCTTGGGAGGCTCGCGGACAGACGGATCTGCCCGCTGATGCGGGCGGCAACAATCCTAGCGACGAAAAGCGCTCTAAACGGTTCATATATCTGCTCGAACAGATCGTACTGAAGTATCCCGACGACATCGAAGCCAAAGCGTTTTTTGCGCTCGATCAGATGGGCGGCGAGCGGCGTTACGGGACTGATCTGATCCTACAGCAGGTTTTGGCACGCGACCCGAATCATCCGGCCGCGCACCATTACCGCATTCACAACTGGGACAGCGCGGAAGGCTATCAGGCGCTCGACAGTTGCGCGGCATATGGCAAAGTCGCGGCGGGCATCGGCCACGCACAACACATGCCCGGCCACATTTACAGCGGCATTGGCATGTGGCAAGAGGCGGCGATCTCGATGGATTCGGCCACGCGCGTTGAAAAGCAATATATGCGTCAACGCCTCGTCTTTCCATTCAACACCTGGAATTACGCGCACAACCAAAATTATCTCGGCTACATTCAGGAACAGCTTGGGATGCCTGAAGCCGCGATCAGCGGAGCAAAGCAACTGCTCGCTGCACCGCTTGATCCAAAATACAACAATCCGACACGATATAGCGCGCACGCGCAAGGCACGATCGCGTTGTCACGCGCATTGGCCAGATTCGAACGATGGAACGACATTCTTGATCCGAAGACGTTCAACTGGCAGGATCACTCGCGCGACAAGTTAACTCGCGCCTACATTGAAACGCTCGCTTATCTCGGCCTCGGCGATATTGAAAAGGCAGCGAAAAGTTATGCTGCGCACGCGGCTTTGAAACAAGAAATTGATAAGCCCGAAAATAAATATCTAGAGGCTCATTACACGATCCAATCACTTGAACTACGCGGGCGTTTGGCGCTGGCGAAAAGTGAGATCCTGAATGGTTTGAACTTACTCAACGACGCCGCCAAACAACAAGCCGAGAAATTTGACGACGAAGACGATCCGTCGCCGTGGCCGAATGTTTTATACAACACGCTCGGCCGTGCTTACCTTGATCAAAAAACTCCGTCGCTGGCAGTCGCAGCCTTTGAAAAGTCTCTAACTCTCGTGCGCAATGACGGTTTTGCCCTCTCAGGCTTGGTCGAAGCTCATAACGCGGTTGGCGATAAGGTAAAAGCGACCGAAGCTTATGCTCGTTTGCTGTACGTCTGGTCCGACGCCGAGCCGAGACTGAAGTGGCTGGCACAGGCTAAGGCCGTCGGGTTGCAAACGCAGCCAAAAGATGTTTCGCCGGGGCCGCAGCGCAATTATAAAAACACGGTACTAACACAACTTGGGCCGAGCGTGTGGGAACCGTTTGATGCTCCGGAATTGAATGCCGTCGATGCTCAGGGGAAAACGGTTTCGCTCAAAGACTTTCGCGGCAAGAACGTGCTGCTGATCTTTTATCTCGGCGGTTACTGCGAGCACTGCCTCACGCAATTGAAAGAGGTCATCAAACGCAACCAGCAACTCGCTGACCTGAACACGACGGTGCTCGCCGTCAGTGCCGATCTGGATCCGTCGCTAGCTCAAACAGCAAAGTCTCTGGGAGTGCCGTTTCCTTTGCTTTCAGATCCAAAGAATGAGAACGCCCGGCGCTTCAAAGCCTACGATGATTTCGAAGAGATGGCGCTGCACTCGACGATCCTGATCGACAAACGCGGCCGCGTGCATTGGTCACGCACAGGCGGCAGCCCGTTCAACGAATTCGATTTCCTCCTCAAAGAAATAGAGCGATTGAATAATTCAACAAACTTGGAAGCAGCGAAGTGAACGCATCTCTTGGCGGTTCTGCGGGAATTCAATCCCACATTATAACTTTATGAAACGATGCCCTGAATGTAGAAGAGACTATTACGATGACACGCTGCTGTATTGTCTCGACGACGGAAATGCGCTGCTCGAAGGCCCGGCATCCGCCGATGAACCGGCGACGGCGATCTTGTCAGAACCGGGAGCGATAGCGACTGGGTTCTCGGCCGGCGAAGCTCCGACCCGCGCTCAAATCAATACAACTGACCAAACGGCGATCTTGCCGACTGGCACGGGCGATATTATTCCGAAGGCTCGCGGCTTTGATAAGCGGCTTGTGGCCGTTCCGCTTATGCTTGCGATAATTGCGATTGGCGGATTTTTTGGCTATCGATATTTCAAACCTGCCGTTGCTGAACAGATAAATTCAATCGCGGTTTTGCCGTTTCAGAACAAGAGCAGTGATCCGAATACGGAATACCTCTCTGACGGTTTGGCTGAGTCTCTGATCTATCGCCTATCACAGCTTCCCAATCTGAAGGTCAGTCCGACGAGCTCGGTTATTCGGTATAAAGGTAAAGATACCGATGTTGCAAAGATCGCAAGCGAGTTGGGTGTGGATGCAGTTATGACCGGGCGGCTTGCACAGATCGGTGACAATTTGACGATCAGTATTGAACTCGTCGATGTGCGAAACAACAAACTGCTGTGGGGTGAGCAATACGAGCGCAAGATGGCCGATCTGCTTGCAACTCAGCGAGAGATCGCCGCAACAATTGCGCAAAAGCTGCAATTGAAACTTTCGGGCGACGATGCAAAGGGGATAAGCAAAAAGTACACAGATAACAACGAAGCGTATCAACTGTTTCTAAAAGGGCGTTTCTACGGAAGTAAACGCACGGCAAAAGATGCACAGAAGGCGATCGAATATTATCAGCAAGCAGTTGCAAATGATCCAAAATACGCATTGGCATACGCAGGCCTTGCCGAAGCAAATTGGTTCCTCGCACTCTACAGTTATCCGCAGGTAAATGAAGCGGTACCCAAAGCACGGGAACTCGCGCTGAAAGCCCTGGAACTGGATCCGAGCTTAGCTGAGCCTCATTCGATTTTAGGGGCCATCTGTTTTAGCTATGACCGCGATATGGCTTGCGGGGAGCAAGAGCAAAAACGTGCAACAGAACTCAACCCAAATTATATAGAAGGTCATCGTAGGTATGGTTTGGATCTTTACGAGATGGGCCGATTCGAAGAGGCCCGTATTGCTCTAAGACGAGCATTGGAGATCGACCCCTTGTCGCCGGTAGCTAACTTTCAATATGCGCAGTTGCTCTTCTTTGAAAAAAGATACGATGAAAGCGAAACACTTAGTAAAAAGAACATCGATCTCGATCCAAATTTCTGGTATGCGCATTTGCAGCTCTTTTACGTTTACCGTATGAAGCGCGATTATCCCTCGGCTGTCGAGGAACTTGCAAAGGTCCAGGATTCAAGAGGCGAGCCCGATGCGGCAAAGTTTATCCGGGAGAGTTTTACGGGTGGCGACTGGCCGGGATTTCTGAAGAAGATCACCGGGGATCGAACACGGCTAAGACTTTATCCACTTTTTGTGGCAACTTTCTTTGCGGAGTTGGGCGAGAAAGATAAGGCCTTTGCTGCTATAAACGAAGCTCTCGAAACAAAAGATCAACATACGGCCCAGATGAAGGTCGACCCATTTATGGAATCATTGCGAGACGATCCGCGCTTTAAAGAAGTATTGAAGAAGGCCGGTTTCCCCGAATAGAATCAATTTATGAAACGATGCCCTGAATGTAGAAGAGATTATTATGACGATACGTTGTTGTATTGTCTTGAGGATGGAAATGCGCTTGTGCAAGGTTCGGTGCCATCGTCTGACGAGCCGGCGACGGCGATCCTGTCAGAACCGGGAGCGATAGCGACTGGGTTCCGGGGCGACGAAGGGCAGACTGCTGCGTTTATCAATACCACTGACCAAACCGCGATTTTGCCACGCAGAGCGGAGGCCGAGCCTCAAAAGTCTTTGGGAGAGGCAACGGAAAAGCGTAGCTTTTCCGCAAATAGAGCGGCGAAGCCACTGATTGCTGGTGGAATTTTGGTTGTGCTTCTTGTCGGCGGATTCTTTGGTAATCGATATTTCAACTCACCGGGCAAACAGATCGAATCCATTGCCGTGATGCCGTTCGTTAATGAGAGCGGTAACGGAGACATCGAATACCTGAGCGACGGCATGACAGAAACTTTGATCAAGAATTTGTCGAACCTGCCGAATCTTAATGTGAAGCCGCGTTCATCGGTTTTTCGTTACAAAGGCAAAGACACAGATCTGCAAACCATCGCCAAAGAGCTGAATGTGCAGGCGATCTTGAACGGGCGTGTTTCGCAGCGCGGTGAACAGTTGACGCTCAGTTTGGAGCTTGTCGATGCTCAAAAAGACAGCGTGATCTGGAGCGAGCAATACAATCGTAAACAATCCGATCTGGTTTCACTTCAAAGCGAGGTCGCGCGCGACGTTTCGAGCAATCTGAAAGCAAAACTTTCCGGCTCAGAAGCCGCGAAGATCGAAAAAACCTACACAACAAATCCCGAGGCATATCAGCTTTATCTCAAAGGGCGTTATCAATGGAACAAGCGCACGAGCGAATCGCTCAAACAAGCCGCCGAGTTTTTCGATCAGGCGATCGCAATAGACCCGAATTACGCGCTTGCCTATTCGGGCCTGGCGGAGACCTATGTTTTGTGTCCGAATTACAGCGTCGCCGCACCGATGGAATGCATGCCGAAAGCGAAAGCGGCGGCGCTGCGGGCGATCGAACTCGATGATACGCTGGCGGAAACTCACGTCGCTCTTGGCATTTATTATTCCAACTTTGCGTGGAATTTGCCTGCCTCCGAAAAAGAATTTCGCCGCGCCATCGAACTAAATCCAAACTATGCGACTGCGCATCAACAGTTCGGCATTGAATGTCTGTCGGTGATGCGAAGATTCGATGAAGCTATTGCAGAAGGAAAGCGCGCCGAGGAACTCGATCCGGCATCACTGATAATCGGTACGGATTTGGGCAATAGCTTTCTCAGAGCCAGACGATTTGATGAATCCATCGCTCAGCTTACTCGCGTCCTCGCACTCGATCAGAATTTCTGGGTTACTTACTGGTATCTGGGACAGGCTTACCACGGCAACGGTCAATATGTGGAAGCCGCCGCGACCTATCGAAAGGGGTTGACGTTGAGTGACAACCCGTTTCTCAAGGCGTTGCTCATCAAGTCATTATCAAAATTGGACGAGCGCGCCGAAGCCGCCAAACTGCTCAAGGACTTAGAGGCAGATGCGGAGCGCCGGTACGTTTCAAATTCCGCGCTTGCTCTCGCCTACGGCTCGCTCGGCGAAAAAGACAAAGCCTTTGCTTTTCTGGAAAAAGAAGTTGCCGACCGCGCATCGCGCCCGATAGTATTTTCAATAAGTCTGGTCTGGGACGATTTCCGCGACGACCCTCGTTTTGCCGAAATTTTGCGTAAAGCTGAGCAGGCTAAAATGGACTAACGGAATTAATCAATCGGAGTGAGAATCAATGACCGAAACCATCCAACACCCCGACGGACGCGTCGAGCTAAATGAAGACGCATTAAAAGACATCGAATCTTCGCCGCTGTATAACGAAGACCTCGCACCTGTGCCGGTCGAGAAGCGCAACTGGACGACGTATAACTACGCCGCGCTGTGGATCTCGATGGCGCATTGCATTCCGACGTATATGATGGCGTCGGGGTTGATCTCGGCGGGCATGAATTGGTGGCAGGCGCTGTTTACTATCCTGCTTGGCAACACCATTGTGCTTGCTCCGATCTTGCTCAATTCGCATCCGGGAACAAAATATGGAATTCCCTTTCCGGTTTTTGCACGAGCGGCGTATGGAACGATGGGCTCGAATGTGCCGGCGTTGATGCGTGCAATTGTAGCGTGCGGCTGGTTTGGCATTCAGGCGTGGATCGGCGGACAGGCTTTGCAGACATTTTTTGGGGCGTTCATTCCGGGCTGGGCAACTTTGCTAGGCGGCGCTATCGGTGGACACACGCCGACCGAGTGGCTGTCGTTTATGCTGTTTTGGGGACTTAATATTGTCATTATATATCGTGGTATGGATCTGCTGCGGATGGTTGAGAATTGGGCGGCTCCGTATGTTTTGGTTATGACGGCAATCTTGCTCGCGTGGATACTGTATCAGGCGGGCGGCATCGGCTTTTTGCTGCATGAGCCGGGCAAGTTTAATACATTCAGTGAATTTTGGCCGATTTTCATTCCGAGCCTGACGGCAATGGTCGGTTTTTGGGCAACTTTGAGTTTGAACATGCCGGACTTTACGCGCTTTGGTAAGAGTCAGAAAGAACAGGCGGTTGGGCAAACCGTCGCGTTGCCGACAACGATGGTCCTTTTTGCGGCGATGGGCATTTTGATAACTTCAGCGGCGGTCGTTGTCTTCC
>JANMDA010000393.1:0-5218 GCA_031376085.1 Chloracidobacterium sp. | reverse complement strand
CTCCACCTCGACAGCAATGTGGTGAATCCCGCCGCCGCGTTTCTCTAAAAACTTGCTTATTGGCGAATCTTCGCTGGTCGGCTCAAGCAATTCGATACGGCTTTCGCCAATAGGCAGCATCGCCACGCGAACCTTTTGGTCCTCGACGACCTCGGTGTGAATATTTTCGAGGCCGAGAGCGTCACCCCAGAATTTAAGGGCTTCGTCAATGCCTTTTGTCGCAATGCCGAGATGGTTGATCTTCATAACTTTTTTATAACCGGAAAACCTTGGTCACCAATTTATACTATGTTGGAAAAAGAAGAAATAAATCACGAACGCAGCGAGAGCCGTGTTGAACAGCAGGGCTGCCGTTCCAAAGCTAAATAGCCGGCCCCGACATTTCAAGCTTAGTCCCGCAAAAACTAGCCCAACGAACGATCCTACGCCTACGGAAAACATGGTATCAATAAGGTCAGCCAATGGTGAATCGTGTGACGGTGTATATTCGGGATACGCGTATCTCAGATAAACCGATATGATCACAAACGCTATTAACGGACACCCTGCCGAGATCAGTGCATAGATCAAATGGACATACGATCGGCGAGGCAAGGCCACAGTAGAAATTGCCATTTCCGAGCCTCCATCAAAGCAAAATCTCTTCGACCGCGGAGTACGGATCCATCTTTTTCTCCGCTATCTTTGCGGCAAATTCGTCTAGTTTCTCGCTGGTGCCGTTTTTGCTCATCAGATCGGACAACAGCCTTTCCTGTAAAAGTTCCAGTAAACGCCATTTTGCGATAGCCTGACGCCGCACTTTACTTCCTGATCCGTCGATCTGGAAGGCGTAATAGGCTTCGATGGCCTTTGAAAGGTCTTCGATGCCTTTGCTTTCCGTCGCAATGGTCTTTATGATCGGCGGATTCCACATATCTGGCCGATGAGCGAGGCCAAGTAGAGCTTCCAACTCTTTCTGTGTTCGCAGGACGCCTTCGCGGTCGGCCTTGTTGATAACAAAAACGTCGCCGATCTCCATGATTCCGGCCTTTATTGCCTGAATGTCGTCACCCATTCCGGGCACAAGCACGACAACAGAAACATCGGCGGTTTTAACGATCTCGACCTCGTCTTGGCCGACACCTACGGTTTCAACAATGATCTTGTCAAAGCCTGCCGCGTCCAGTATCGCCACGCAATCAACTGTCGCCCTTGCCAAGCCACCAAGATTGCCGCGCGTCGCCATTGAACGGATAAAGACATTTTTATCCAAACCAAGCGTCGCCATTCGAATGCGGTCGCCAAGGATCGCACCACCCGAAAACGGCGACGAAGGGTCGATACAAACGATGCCAACTTTGTCGCCAGCATTTTTGTAATAAAGAGCCAGCTTATCGACGAGCGACGATTTTCCAGCACCGGGCGAACCGGTAATACCAATGACGGTTGCTTTCCCGGTCTTTGGAAAGATGGCTTTCATTAGGTCAGCGGCGCCTTTGCCGCCGTTTTCGACTAATGTGATACCACGAGCGATAAATCGCGGCTCACCGGCAAGAATCTTTTCTAACATTGATCTGTCTGGCATCATGTCACTTGCTTGGAATGAACTTAACTTTCCGCAACGTATTTTTTTTCCAAAGATAATATGTCGTGCCTATCTGATTTCGGTTTTCATATTCATTAATGCTAAGCAAACGACTGTCGCGCTGAAAAATCAGGTCTTTGCTCCAGTCCAACAGTCCAAACACATAATAAAGTGACTTCGGAAAGAAAACCCGTCCCGTAAAACCATCTACAATACCTCCAAGCATACAATCAGGCTTGCAAGGGATAGTGACCAAAGCGTAATGTCCCGCAAAATTAACCCCGACCGTCTCGGCTTGGAGCCTTATATTTGATCGATAAAGCCTAGCGGTTTTGTTACTTCTGCTATTTATCTTTATCCTATCGATCCGCTGAACCGCGGTCTTATATGAATTAAAACTCGGAACGTTTGTCTGAGCGTGGCTTGTGGCTGCCGATACAATTAGCAACAGCAACAAAATCCATATCTGCCGTTTCATATTGCCGAATTCTCTCATTTTTCACCAAAAAACAAAAAAGACGAGCCGCAAAGCTCGTCTCAAAGGTGTTTTATTCCAAAGCATCGCCACTCTAACATTCAAGCAAAAGATCGACTGCATTTTTAAGATTTTCCCTCGTTGCTTCGAGGGTTTCGCCCTGAGTATTTGCACCGGGAAGTTCGGCAACGTAACCAATATATCCGCCTTCGTCCGCTTCTTCGTAAATCGCCGTATATCGAATTTCGTCCATAGCTTGATTTTACACTTCTTCGTTGTTTTCTCAACAGAAAAATGGCGAGCCATCGCAGACTCGCCATTTTGCCTTTTTACTTTTGCCTACATCTGTCCTTCGTCTGCCGATGGCCCATAGATCGAAGGCACCGGAATGTCATTCAGCCGTAGATAGACCGAAAGTTGTCCGCGATGGTGGATGATGTGGTTCATCACGAATGAACGCATTACTGCGACTTTTGGCATCGTCAAATAGACCTGCTCGCCGTTTCGCATTGTCCAGTCAGTCATAAAGGTTTCATCCGGCGTTTCAGCTAAAACGATCTTTGCTTTTGCGATGTGATCGTCAAAGAAAGCGAGCAATTCTTCTGACGATTTTGGCTCGAACGGCGTAAAATCCATCGTCGAAAAATCCAGAACGTCGCTTTTCAAAGTTTCCTTTGTCCAGCCAAACATTTCGGCACAGTGAACAGCAAGCCGGCCCATTGTCATAGACTTTTCATGCGGCTTCCAGTCGAATTTCTCTGCGGGGACGCGTTCGAGGCAGCTTCGTGTAACCTTGGCCTCGTTGTCTAATTCTGCTAAAAAGGCCGTTGCAAGGCGGCCGGAACTCATTGCGGTACTTGAACTCATAATTTTTCTCCTGTTTTATTTTTTCGAAACTAGAAAATCATTGTAACACAAAGTTGCATAAATGCAACGCAAATCGAGCATATTTTAGACTTTTTTTTACGCGGATGAGGCGGATCGAGCGGATAATACAGATAGGAAATATTTATTTCATATCCGTTTTGATCCGCCTGATCCGTTCAATCTGCGTTGAAAATCGTTTGCATTACAAAGCTTTTAGCAGATTTTTGGCTATTACAAGACGCTGAATTTCAGACGTGCCTTCGCCGATTGTACAGAGTTTTGAGTCGCGCCAGTATTTTTCGGCAGGGTAATCTTTGGTATAGCCGTAGCCACCGTGGATCTGGACCGACTCTTCCGAGACGCGAACCGCTGCCTCGGAAGCATAAAGCTTCGCCATCGCCGATTTTTGGCTAACGGGCTTTCCGGCATCTTTTGTTGCGGCGGCCTGCAAAGTCAGCAGGCGGGCACATTCGATCTGCATCGCCATGTCGGCGAGTTTGAACTGGATCGCCTGAAACTCGGCTATAGGCTTGCCGAATTGCTGTCGTTCCTTGGCGTATTTTACTGCCGCTTCGTATGCACCTTGGGCAATCCCGACCGACAATGCAGCGATTGAGATTCTCCCGCCGTCGAGCACTTTCATCGCCTGCATAAAGCCTTCGCCTTCCTCGCCAAGACGGTTTTCGTCGGGGACATAGCAATCCTCAAAAACAACAGACGCCGTTTCGGAGGCACGCATTCCGAGCTTATTTTCCTTCTTGTCAGAGCGGAAGCCTTCCATCGATTTATCAAAAATGAAGGCGGAAATGCCGCGATTGCCTTTTGCTTTGTCCGTGACCGCGACGGCAACAAGTGTGTTGCATGCGATGGCGTGCGTAATGAAATTCTTCGATCCGTTGACCTTCCAGCCGCCGTTCGAGCGAACCGCGGTCGTTCGTGTTCCCGATGCGTCCGAACCGGCTTGCGATTCCGTTAGTCCCCACGCGCCGAACGATTCTCCGCTCGCAAGAGGCATGAGATATTTCTTTTTCTGCTCGTCGCTGCCGAATGTGTAAATGTGGTTCGAGCACAACGAATTATGGGCCGCGACCGACAAACCGACCGATCCGCAAACGCGGCCGAGTTCCTCGATGATAGTCGCGTATTCGACATAGCCCATGCCGGCGCCGCCGTATTCTTCGGGAAACAAAACGCCCATCAAGCCGAGCTCGGCAAGCTTTGGACGCAGTTCCTCAGGAAAATGCTGAATTTCGTCCCATTCCATGACGTGAGGCTTGATCTCGCTCTCTGCAAATTCGCGTATGCTGTACTTTATCTGCTGTTGTTCGTCAGAAAGTTCAAAGTTCATAATTTGGTGTGTAAAACAAACAATTATGTTTGCATAACGCATAGTTTGGAGCAAGTTTTTCTACTAGAAGTTATTAAAAAAGCGACGGTGTATAATCGTCGCATGGACTGGAAAAAAAATATTCTCACAACTGATGACGAGATAAGAGAGCTTTTGTCAGCAACCAAAACCATCGCCGTGCTCGGCATAAAACCGGAATCACATTCCGCCCAACCTGCATTTTACGTTTCCAAATATATGGCCGATGAGGGTTACGAGATTATTCCCGTTCCGGTTTATTATCCTGATGTAACTGAGATCTTGGGTAAAAAAGTATATCGTGACCTCAGCCAAGTTCCGGACGAGATCAATCTTCTCAATGTATTCCGACGGTCGGAAGACATACCAAAACACACGTTTGAAATCCTCTCAAAAAAACCAAAAGCGGTTTGGTTTCAGCTTGGCATTCGTAATGACGAAGTTGCGGAGCGTTTAGCGAAAGCCGGGATCAAAGTTGTTCAGGACCTTTGTTTGATGGTAGAGCATCGGGCTTTAATAAAGTAAGGCAGAACACGCCATCGTAGGACTAACGCCTAGCCGCGTCACGTTTGAGCGGTGGGCTTTTTATTGAACCGATCTGTTCGATCTCCTTTTGAGTCAACGGGCGGCTTTCGCCGACTTTGAGATATTTGTCCACGATCGGGCCGATAGCCACACGTTTGAGTTTTACGACAGAATGGCCGATGGTGTCGAACATTTTGCGGATCTGCTGGTTGTGGCCTTCGTAAAGAGTGACCTCGTACCAGCCGTTTTTGTCGGTCGGGGTTAGGTCTTTTATCTCGGCGGGCGCCGTTTTATAACCATCTTCGAGAAGGACGCCTCGCCGCAGTTTGTTGATAGCGTTGCTGTTTGGCAAACCCTTAACCTTTACCTCATATACCTTGGGAATCGTTTTCGAACCGGCGACGTGATTTGTAAAATTGCC
>JANMDA010000391.1:0-1713 GCA_031376085.1 Chloracidobacterium sp. | reverse complement strand
GCCCAGACTCTCTGCATTTTCAGCAGAAGTAACAACCAACGCAGATGCACCGTCATTAACCCCCGGAGCATTACCAGCAGTTACTGTGCCGCCGTCCTTTTTAAACGCCGGACGCAATTTGGTCAGGCTCTCAACAGTCGTTTCCGGTCTCACCGGTTCGTCATAATCGAGAATGATCGGATCACCTTTCTTTTGCGGAATTTCAATTGAAACCAGCTCATCCTTAAAGCGGCCTTCCTGCTGTGCCTCGTGAGCTTTCCGGTGCGAATTAAATGCAAAATTATCCTGTTCTTCGCGCGTGATCTGATATTTGTCCGCCACAAGTTCACCGGTATTGCCCATGTGCCAATTCTCAAACGGGCACCACAGACCATCGTGTATCATCAGATCGACGACGGATTGGTTTCCCATTTTATAGCCGTCTCTCGCGCCGGGCAGAGCGTAAGGAATGTTGGACATCGATTCCATTCCGCCCGCGACAACGTATTCCGCATCGCCGAGTTGAACAGCCTGAGATGCCAAAGCAACCGCACGCAAACCAGAGCCGCACACCATATTGATCGTCAAAGCCGAAACGTCCGGCGGCAGATTAGCTTTCAATGCAGCTTGTCTTGCAGGTGCCTGTCCGATACCTGCCTGAACGACGCAACCCATTATGACTTCGTCAACCTTATCTCCCGTAATTCCGGCACGTTTGACGGCTTCTTTGATCGCAATGGCTCCCAGATCGGGGGCCGAAAATCCTTTTAACAATCCCTGAAATCGTCCTGTCGGCGTTCTTGCCGCACTTATAATTACTGCTTTTTTGTTATCGCGCATTGTTGATGATTGCCTCTGTTATAAATATAAATATGATGTTCGAATCAAACGAGTATTTTCTCACAATACGGGCAGAAACGCGACCGTTAGGGAGCGTGCCGACACGCCTAAAGCACGCTCGTTTACACTCGCGTTTCCGCCCTTTACTCTTCTCCAATATCCTCGTTCCAGATCTCAGGATGTTCAGCGATAAATTCGCCGAGCAATGCCTTGCACTCCGTCGTATCCATGTCAATTACTACGACGCCATTTTCGCGCAGCCAATCTATGCCACCCTGAAACGTTCTCGATTCACCGACGATGACCGTGCCAATGCCAAATTGCCGGACAAGTCCGCTGCAATACCAGCACGGAGCAAGCGTCGTGACCATTATTGTGTTTTTGTAGCTCCGCTGACGACCGGCTTTGCGAAAGGCGTCGGTCTCGCCGTGGATCGACGGATCGCATTCCTGCACGCGCCGATTGTGGCCGCGGCCAAGCAAGTTGCCTTCGCCGTCAAACAGGGCTGCACCGATGGGAACACCGCCTTCAGCGAGTCCTATTCGGGCTTCTTCGATGGCAATGGCGAGCATAGCATTTTTATCGAGATTTGAATTCATAAACTATGATTTTATAAGCAAAGCGTTAGCGTATGCTAATCTCGTTTGTATGTCGCAGAATTTTCAGCCAGGTGATTTTCTTGTTTTTCAGCTCGAAAGCGGTTATGCCCTTTTGCGTGTGCTCGACGTTGACGAGATCGATGGTGATAAGGTCTGGCATGTCGCCGCGTGTGGCGATTTTTTTCTCGATGTCGAACAGGCCGAGGCTGCGACAGTCGCGCCTGAACGCTTGACGGTTAGCAATCCACATATTGCTCTGACGACGCGAGCTTTTGAAAGTACGCAAGTTGCGATA
>JANMDA010000389.1:0-2252 GCA_031376085.1 Chloracidobacterium sp. | reverse complement strand
CGTGAAAAGCTGCATTATCTCGCGGGCATAATTCTCGTTCGGATTGTTCTTCGTGCTCGACGCCATGCTCAGGTAGGTGCCCATCGTCGGGTTGAGCGTCATCTGCTTCATGAGCGTGCGATAGTTGCCGAATGCATTATTCGAAAGTATCTTGTGATACTCGACCATGTGACGGCCTTGCTGAACATCGACACCGGACGTTACCCATATCTGGCCCAATGCCCACGATACGCGGTGACGAAGCTGGTTATCGCCGTAAAACGCCTCTTTAAAGAACCATGTCTGCGGTTGATACATAGAATATGTATCACGGTTGCATGTTGTCGGAACATCGATCGGATTGCCATTAAGTCCGCTGTTGTCACCGTCGCAATCAGACTGAGTACTGCCGGGCTTTAATACTTGATTTGGGTACGGATTGCTCGCTGATGGATAACCTGCGGCAAACTGTTCGCTGAGCCATCCTCTGGTACCGATGCGGCGAATACGACCATCGAGAGCGAGTGTCGGCCCGAACGATGCTTGTTCCTGCAGCCTCATACGGTCGCCTGACCAACGATTGCCTGCGTAGTCAGGTGAATTTTCGGGTGCAAGTTCTTTCGCTAGTTTTGAAAGGTTCGCGCCATATGGAGTCGGCCTTGCATTGTCATCATCCGCGGGGCCGCCGCCAGTTTGTCCAAGTCCGAGCCTGACACGGTTGCTTCCGAGTCCGCGCCATGTAAGCTGCAAAAGCAGATCGCCGGTAGCGGTTGGCGGGTCCCAGTAGCCGATCTCATCGGTCAACTGTATTGTGACCGCATAAAGGCCCTGCTTGTTGATAGGGCCAAAATTGACAACCGGATACCTATACTGATGGCCAAGTGCATCCGTAGCGTAAACGCGAAATGCATTGGCGCCTTCGTCCTGCATCAGCGCGAGATTTGTTACAAAGAGGACAATTCTCGCGTTCTGATCGAATGCCCGGGACTCAATTCGCCCAAGATCAACCCGGCTAAGACTGCCTTCAGGAATCGCTAGTGCCCGCGTCGAAGCTGGGATGCTCAACAATATAGGAGTTGGTGAGTTCGGGTCAGGATCAGACTCGGCAGACACTCCTATCACTCCGAAAACACACAACACTATCGCTGCAAAAATCCGCAAAATTGACAGCGATTCTCTGCTTTTCATACGATTCCTCCTGTAAGACGAAAAAAAACTTAATTGATCTGAAGACGTATTTGATAACGCGGGCAAGGGAGCCAATGCCCGTTAAATCTTGTTATACACTAACACTATATCTAAATCGGCGAATAAACACAAGCATTTCTTTTTTTAAGTCTATGTAATATTACGCCTTTTTTGTTAGACGAACCAATGTGTCCTATAGTTGATAAAAACTTCCAGCCAAATTAATTTTCCAATGCCGCAAAGCCTATTTATCGAAATCCCCGAAACTTTTAGCTTTAGGTCAACCATCAACAGCCACGGCTGGTGCGAACTCGCGCCGTTTGAGATTGATGTTGAAAACTGGCGGCTTAATTATGTTTTTCAGAACGGGAAAAATAAAACCCCGGTTCCTGCGACTATCTTTGAAGAAGAAGGTCAATTGAGGATCGATCTCGAACGTAAACCTGCCGATTCAGAAAAGATAATTAGTGACACTAGGCATTTGCTCAGGTTAGACGATGACATCGACGGGTTTTACGAATCAGTCATGGGCCACGAAAGGTTGGACTGGGTAGTAAAAAGACGCGCTGGGCGAATGTTGCGTTCGGCAACTGTGTTCGAAGACCTTGTTAAAACGATCTGCACGACCAATTGCTCTTGGGCTTTGACAAAGATCATGGTCTCGAACCTCGTTGAGAAACTTGGTTCCTCCGCCGGAACGCAGGCTGCCAGCCTGCGTGTGTCGCGGGCAAGTTCCGAGAGACCACGAAACGCTTTTCCAACACCACAGCAAATGGCAGACGTTTCGGAAGACTTTTACCGCAACGAGATCAAAGCCGGATACCGAGCGCCGTATTTTGTTGAACTCGCAGAAGCAGTTGCTGCCAAGAAATTCGATCCGCAGGATTGGCTGACCTCAGACCTGCCTACACCTGAATTAAAAAAGGAAATGAAAAAGGTAAAAGGCGTCGGCGATTATGCCGCCGAGAATCTGTTAAAACTCGTCGGCCGCTACGACGGCCTCGCGCTCGATTCGTGGCTCCGCTCGCAATTCTATAAAAACCACAACAAAGAAAAAGTGTGCCCCGACAAAAAGATCGAAAAAC
>JANMDA010000388.1:0-7569 GCA_031376085.1 Chloracidobacterium sp. | reverse complement strand
CCCGAGTCGAACATGAAGCCGTCCGTAAAGTTTGTCAAAATCTCGATGGCACCTCGCACTGCGTGACGTGGCTCGATGTGGATGAAGACGGCAATCTGGATATAGACGCACTTCGTTCCGCTCTTAATGAAAAGACTGCGGTCGTTTCGGTAATGCTTGCGAACAACGAAACAGGCATACTTTTTCCGGTCGAGGAGATAGGCGAGATCATTAAAGAAAGGTCCAATGCGCTATTTCACGTTGACGGTGTAAATGCCGTCGGCAAAATCCCGATCGACCTGAAAAATACCAAGATCGACCTGTTCTCTGTTGCCGCGCACAAATTCTACGGACCAAAAGGCATAGGCGCTTTGTATATCCGTGAAGGCATCGAATTGCCGGCATTCTTTATCGGCGGCGGACAGGAAAACGGCCGTCGTGCCGGCACCCCGGCAACGCACCAGATCGCAGGCATGGGTGCAGCGGCAGAATTTGTCAGAGACATGTCAGCTATGGAAAAGGTCAAGGAATTACGCGACAGTTTGGAAAATGGAATTCTAAAGAATATTCCAAATGCACGGCTTAACGGCACAAGCGACACTTCAAAACGCTTGCCAAACACATCGAGCATCTCGTTTGAGAATACGAATGGCGAAATGATAATGCACAGGCTCGACGAACTCGGTATTTGCGTTTCAACCGGCTCGGCCTGCCATTCCAAGGACCACTCTGCGTCAGCCGTGCTGCAGGCGATGAATGTTCCTTATTCTTACGCGATGGGCTCCATCAGATTTTCGCTCGGACGGTCAAACACCTTAGAAGAGGTCGATCTTGTCCTCGATGCATTGTGTAGCAGACTATGTTAGTGCTATCACACGATTGGGTTTAAATTATTGACAGACAGGAAGTTTTGGATATAAAATTCCTTAATTCTAGTTTCTAAAATTTGAAAATTTCAAGGCCAAAGCAACTTCCGGCCGTTCCCTGTTTTCTTCACACTAGTCAGTCAAGGAGCATCGCAGACCATAATGAAAAATTCGACGTCGTCAAATACTATCGTTAATCGTAAATCTCTTTTGTTTCTTGGCGTTTTGCTAAGTCTGTTGGTCTTTGGAGTTCTTACCTGGCGGACCGATGCAAGTGGTAGCCAGGACAAACGATCCGCCAAAATTGGAGATCAAGACAAAGAGCGGACAGCATCTGGCTTAAATAATAACGAAATCCGTGAACGTTTCGAACAGATGATGGCCGGCAGGCCGGACGATCAGGATCAGAACCTCAGGCAAACCACTAAGGAAGAGGCGATGGCGATCCTTCGCTCCGATTATTTTGACGAAATGGATGCCGGCTCACAGATGAAGTATCAAATTATTGCCGGCGAGAAAAAGATCGAGGGCGTTATCAAACCTTTCGATTTTGATGCAGCACGCCTGCAAAGGCCGGTCAAGATATCCTTCTTTCCTTTTGCCGAGGGCGGCAGGGAACTTACCAGCCCCTTCATCAATGTTTTGTTAAATGATCCGTCGCTCGACGTGACTTCGGCCAATACTCAGAGCGAGACCTCGATCGTCCTCGGAGCAGGCGGTAATATTGCTTCGAGTTTCAACGATTCAGGTTCAAACGCGGTAACAAACAACAAGTTTACCGGCTACAGCACCTCGTCAAATCTGGGCGGTGCATGGACCGACCGGCACGAGCTTCCGACCGCTGCCGGCAACGGCGATGCCGGTGATCCGGTAATGGCGCGTAACAATACGACCGGCACAATCCTACTTGCGACGCTTAATTTTAATGTGTCAAACCAGCTCAATGTTTACCGTTCGACGGATAACGGAGTTACTTTTGGAGCTGCGATAAACGGCACGACCGGCACCGTCGGCGGCAGCCATGACAAAGAATGGCTGGCTGTGGACAATTTTCCCGGTGCGGGCAATGGCAACGCGTACTTATTTTGGCGTGATTTTGGAACGACATCCGGCATGCGTCTTACACGCTCGACAAATGACGGCGTGACGTGGGCACTTACCGGCGGCTTAATAGGGACTGGGACCAGTCAGGGAGCACAGGTCGCGGTCGGCCCTGATCACTCGGTCTATGTTCAATGGTTAGCGGGATCAAATATCGTTATCCGCCGCTCAACTGATCAGGGCGTAACTTTTGGTTCCCCCGTTACGGTGACGCCGATCCTTTCGACCGGGGTTAATGGCGATCTTGCCCTCGGTGCCTTTCGGACCAGCACGTTTCCCCAGCTTGCCGTTAATCCTGTTAACGGAAATCTTTACACTGTTTATCCCGACAATCCTGCGGGCGTTGACAGAGCGGACATCTTTTTCCGGCAGTCGACCGATAACGGCGCTACATGGAGCGCTGCGGTTCGCGTCAATACCGATGCCGGAACCAATGACCAATGGCAATCCGCTTTAGCAGTCACGCCGGACGGGACCGCACTGTTTGTCGGCTTTTACGACCGCCGCCGAAGCGCAACCAACACCAGATATGAATATTGGGGACGCACGGCGACGATCTCCGGGAGTACGGTCACTTTTGGCTGTAATTTCCCGATAGGCAGCACCGACTCGGCAGTCGTTGTCGGCGTCGATCCGCTCATCAATACGACATACATGGGCGACTACGATACGGTAGTAGCGGACAATACAAATTTTTATTCGAATTTTGCCGACAACCGTTCAGGCAATCCGGACTCTCGTAATACAGTGATCCCGAAAGCCGGCCCCGTCGGCGGCACACAGGCATTTTTGGGCTTTGCCAGCCAGAACCTGACAACGGTGACGGCCAATTCATGCAACTCTTTAACAGTAACCATTTCCAATGACGGCTGTAATGCTACCGCAGGGCCGGTTACGGGCACGCTCTCAACGACTACGCCCGGTGTGACGATATCAAATGCTACTCAAAATTTCGGAACGATTAACGGCGGAGCGACCGGTTCCAACGCAGCACCGTTCCAGGTGAGCGTCGCAAGTAATTTTTCATGCGGGGCAACAATTTCCGCAACCCTTACGATGAACACCGGCGAGGTCATACCGGTTAGCATAGCGTCGCAGGGCCTCGGTTATAACATCAACTCAACGACCGGCACATTTACTGCCACCGGCACACTTGTCGCCGGAACCGCTGATGACGACACTACCAGAACGATCACAACTCCGTTCGCCTTTTCCCTCTACGGCAATCCTGTGACGGCGGGCCAGACCATCACTGTCAGCACGAACGGCAACATTCAGTTTGTCGCAGCGGGCGGCAGCTCCAGCCTTACAAACGCAGCTCTTCCTTCCACTGCCTTTGGTGCAACTACTGCGGTTCTTATGCCTTACTGGGACGATCTCGACATGACACCTACCATAACCAGCGGCGGCGGTATTTATACCGAGACAACCGGTGCTGCTCCTAATCGAATTTTTAAGGTCGAGTGGCGGGCACGGCATTTTATTTCGGGTCAGCCTCTCGGGGCGCCGGATACAAACTTTGCGGTCTTCTTCCATGAAGGCTCGAACTCGTTTGAATATGTTTACAATACGGCGGGTGCCGGGGCTTTTGCCGGCGGTATTTCTGCCACTGTCGGCCTTCAGGCGGCCACAACGGGAACTACTTTCACGCAGTTCTCTTTCAATACTGCGAGCCTTTCGGCAGGCCTGCAGTTAAACGTCTCACAACCAGGCTCATGTCCGCAGGGAGCTGGCCCGTGCGCGGCTGCTGCTATCAGCGGAGTCGCTACCTACGGCAATGCCATTCCGGCGGCTACGCGTTTTGTGTCAAACGTGCTGTTAAGTGGTGCCGGTTCGCCAAATGTTTCGACGACAACAGCAGGGCTTGGGGCGACTGAAGGCCAGTATGTACTTACCGGCTTCGGAGCTGGTGCCTACACCGTTACGCCGACAAAAACAACCGGCGTGAATGGTTCCATCGCCTCTTTCGACGCGGCGAGAGTAGCTCTGCATGTGGCAGGAACAACTGTTTTGACAGGAAATCAGTTGGTCGTTGCCGATGTCAGTGCGAGCGGCACAATTTCTTCACTGGATGCGGCAATGATCGCAAAATTTGCCGCCGGACCACCGTTTGCTCCGCCCGGAATTGGAGTCACTTCAAACTGGAGATTTCTGCCGGCAAACAGGAATTACGCATCGGTAACCAACAACATTACGAGTCAGGATTACTCCGCATTGCTAATGGGTGAGGTATCCGGAAACTGGACAAATAACGGCACTAGGCCTGTAGGCGGCAGACAATCGTTAGGCAAATGGCCTATCGTCGTCAGTGCTCCGCGAATGACAACCGGAGTTGGCAAGGATGTAGTAATTCCGATCAAAGCAAACGGAGTTGCTAATAATGGCCTTATTTCTTACGAATTCAATCTGAAATACGACCCGACTGTCCTACAGCCGCAGGCCGATCCGGTCGACGTCACAGGAACAGCAAGCCGGGGGCTTTCATTTGAGGTGAATGCTCAGGAAGCAGGAATTTTGAGAGTGGTTGTCTATGGAGCGATGCCTATCGATGCTAACGGAGTACTTCTTAATCTGAGGTTCACCGCCGTCGGAACAGCGGGCTCGGTTTCGCCTATTGCGTTGGAGCAAATGATCTTTAACGACGGCGATCTGCGAATAAATACAACTAATGGGCAGATCGTGATCGGCAGAGCGTTAGGGAGGAAACTTTAACTGACTTTTTATCAAGCCGCTTTCTCAATCCCGTAACGGGAAAGCTTTAGATAAAGGCCGCGGCGGGTGAGACCGAGTTCACCCGCAACGCGGGAGATATTCCAGCGGTGGCGGGTTAGTGCGGCGCGAATGAGTTGCATTTCGAGATCGGAAACTGCAGCTTCCAGCGTGCTGCCTTCCGGAATGTTAGTAAATGGAGAGATCACACCTTCATAGGAAGTGATCGGCTTGGCATTCGAACCCGTGTCGAAGGGCGTCAATGGCTGAGCGCTTCGTTTTAATTCAGGCGAAAGGTGATCCGGCGTAATGACCTCATGATCGACGGCGCGGGCGATGATACGCTGGATCTCGTTACAAAGCTGCCTGACGTTGCCCTGCCAGTGGCATACCATCATCAGATCAATCGTTTGCGGCGTAAATGTAACGTCCTGCTTTCCAAAACGCTCCGAGTAGTGATTGATGTAGTAATTTACGATCGGCGGTATCTCGGCTCGGCGTTCGCGAAGCGGCGGAACGCGCAGCCGAATTACGTTGAGCCGGTAATAAAGATCTTCTCTAAAGGTGCCGTCGGCTACCTTCTCCTCGAGCGGCATATTCGTCGCGGCGATGATGCGAACATCGACTTTCAGCGGCTTTTTGTCGCCCAGCGGCTGTATCTCGCCTTCCTGCAAAAATCGGAGAAGTTTTGGCTGAACGTCGATCGGCAGATCACCGACCTCGTCAAGGAAGAGCGTTCCACCGTCGGCGGTACGGATCATTCCGGGCGAATCTTCGACCGCGCCGGTAAACGCCCCCTTTTTGTAGCCAAATAAATGTCCCTCAGCCAATTCCTTTGGGACGGCGGTGCAGTTGAACGGCACAAATATTTTATCTTTGCGGTTCGAAAGCGTGTGTATCGCCCGCGAGACGAGCTCCTTACCCGTTCCCGATTCGCCGGTTACGAGAACTGTCACGTCGGACGAGCGTATCTTGTAAACCTCTTCTACAAGTGCGGTCATCGCCAGCGACGAATGGATAAAACCGGGCATGAGACTGTTCGAAGTGTATGGAGAAGTCTCGTGCTCGGCCGGGACCGATTTGTCCTTTTCACGAAGGGCGACCACGTCCATGCCGAGTTCGACGACGCGGAGCAGCGGAGCGAGCGAGCTGTTGTCGCTCAAAACCGCACCCGACGCGGGGCTGATGAGCAGGAATGCGGGAGCGGCTGCCGAGCCATGAAGCGGAAAGACCGCGAGATTTTTTGTGCGGCCAAATACCTTTTCGTCGCCTTTTGCCCGTGCGTCGTTAAACTTCTTAAGTAGTTCGTTGCTTTCCTGCGGCGAAAGCCCGTGTGTAATAAATGGGTAGAGCTGCTTCTGATCGTTGAACTGAGCGATCACGATCTTACTGGCATTACTGTCCTGCTGGAGAACAGCGACAAGTTCGCGAAACATTAATTCGCGCGAAGCCGTGGCCTCGGCGAGACGAACGGTAAGCAGCTGAGATACGACCGAATTCGATCGCCTTTCAGTTGTGCGGTCTTCGCCGGCAGGCGAGCTTTTTTCTACGCGTTCAAGCTCCTTACCCGTCCGGGTTATATAGGATTTGATGCCAAGTCTTTTAAAGATATCGAGAGCAGATGTGAGATGCCGTTTCGCCCGAACCGAACTTCGCTCATCGAGGTTCACTCCAAGCAGGAAATGAAGGAGGGCTGTGTGATAAATATCCTCGGCCGTTTCAAAAATGGTCAGGCCGCGGCTGAAATGGTGGATCGCCAACTCGCCATCCTGGTCTGCAAGGGCCATAAGGCCGCGGATCCTCTGAATATTGCCAAGCACAAAAAAATCAGTCGAAGGATCACTTTCCTCGATTGCGAGAAGTGTATTTTCACATTCTTCCGTGTGTAGCTGGCCCAGATGAGCTTCCGCAAGCGTGAGCCCGGCCATTTCCGCATAGGTTTTGTTACCCAGCTCACGCGAAAAATCTATTGTTTCGCGAGCTTTTTCAATAGCTTTTTTGAACTTTCCTTGCGCCATGTAGCAGCGGGCGAGGCTGCGCATCGGCTGCATAGTGTACCAGGCATGCTTGCGCTGTTGTGCGAAGGCGAGGCTTTTATCCAGCCATTCTTCTGCCTTGGCGAGGTTTTCGCGTAATATTTGCAGCTCGCCAAGCGAATCATAAATGCCGGCAACGTGGACATAATTTTCACGTTCGGCGATGTTTAGGGCTCGTTCGTACATTTGCTCGGCCCTTTCCCACTCGCCGATCAGGACCAGATTCATGCCGATGTTGTTATAGGCGATGACGCTGTTTAACGCGTGGTCCGTGCGGTCAAAGAACTCGATGGATTTTTCGAGACACGCGATGCCATCCTGCGGCCGTCTGAGAAACCAATAGGCGCCGGACATATCGGTGTAAAGCTTGCCGAGCATGAACGGGGCCGAATTCTCGCCGATGATGTTTATGCCCTGCTCAAAATTTTCGAGTGACTTTTCGCTGTTCCCTTCCTGATGATAGCTGTTTGCCATCTCGCGGTAGGACTCAGCCATGCCGAGCCAATCGCCATTCTCGCGAAAACGATCGAGCGCCTTGTGGGCATAATCACGGCAGATCGGATATTCGCTCAACTTTCGATATACGCGCGCCAGAGCTATCTCAATAGTGCCGGAGAGGTGTTTGAGTTCATTTTCGTCAGCTTTTTCAAGGTTCTCCTTTAACAGGGTAATTGCCTTTGGCTGATCGCCTGTATTGCTGTAAGCGATTGCCAACTGCGTCGTTACACGAACCTGTGTTTCGATCTTAAGCTCAGAAATTTCTTTATCGTCGGCGAAAGGCTTTATTGTTTCAAGCGATTCTTTATAACGCCCGATTGTCTCGAGCGTAAACGACAACAGCCGTTTCAGATTTGCCAGATTGTCAGCGGTGTGGTCGT
>JANMDA010000368.1:0-3712 GCA_031376085.1 Chloracidobacterium sp. | reverse complement strand
AAATTGGTATTCCAATTCCAGCCGCGATCTGATACCGTGATGCAGGAATTGCTGTATGGTGATTCGAGATCTTTGAAAATATGTTCTTAACCTATCCTTCAAACTTCAGTTTCACGGCTCGGTCCAACAAACTGAAGATCGTTGTACTTTCTTGGAAACTTTTTTTTGGCAAATCGTGGGACATGGCCTAAATAGAGCCGTAACTCTAATATTTACAGTGTTTAGACTGTCCCACTTGCGAGTGGGACATCAGTGGGACATTTGGGACACGATTTTGCGAAAAAAAACGGTGGGACAGTGGGACACTGGGCCAGCGGGACAGCAGAAAGCTCAATGTTTACAAACACTTACATATTCCAGGACGTTTAGAGACGTGATAATTTGTAACAAAATGTAATAATTTGTATTACAAATGTAACAATTTGTATTACAAAAATCAGGACTAGTTGTTATGAAAGACAATGTAGGAATTGGAATAATCGGGACCGGTTTTGCTCGGAGTGTTCAGATCCCGGCATTTTACGATTGCGAAAATGCCCGGATCATATCGATCGCCAGCGGGAGTCTGGAAAATGCACGCGCGGCAGCAGATGAATTCGGCATCGACCACTATACAGCCGATTGGCGCGAGACTGTCCGTCATGAGGAAGTTGATCTTGTCTGCATAACGACACCGCCTTATCTACACCGCGAGATGGCACTATTAGCCCTTGAACATGAGAAGCACATTTTGTGCGAAAAACCGATGGCGATGAATCTCACGGAAGCCATTGAAATGGCAGAGGCGGCGAGTTCGGTGAATGTTTTGGCGTTGATCGATCACGAGCTTCGGTTTCAGCACGGCAGGCAGACCGCTTACGCGATGCTGCGGCTCGGCGAGATCGGAAAGGTCCGCCACGCCAAATATAATTTTCAGGCCCCGCATCGAGGCGATCCTACGCGTGAGTGGAACTGGTGGTCGGACAAAGAGCAGGGCGGCGGTGCATTGGGAGCGATAAATTCGCACATTATCGATTCGCTCAACTGGCTTTTGGGCACTAAGATCTCAAGCGTTTTCTGTCAGCTTCAGACGGTCATCAAAGAGCGGCTGGATTCGTCGGGAAACATAAAGGAAGTCACTTCAGACGACGAAGCGAACATGCTGCTGCGATTTGCCGACAGCGATCTGACGGAGGACGCAACAGGACTTGTTTCGGTGTCGATGACCGAAGGGCCGAAATACCAAAATCGCCTCGAGTTTTACGGCAGCGAAGGCGTAATGCAGATCGACCATCGCGGAGAGCTTTTTGTCGCCAAGACTGGTGAGAGTGATTGGAGCGAGATCGATGTTGACTTGGGTGAGACGATAAAAGGTGTGCCGGATACCGGCTTCGCTCGCGGCTTTGTAGCATTTGCACCAAAAATAATAGAGGCAATTCGCAACGGCGAGAATTTTATGGAAAATGCCGGGACATTTGACGACGGAGTTGAAATTCAGCGAGTGTTGGACGCAGCGCGGGAATCCGATGCAGCGAAACGTGTAGTTGAGATCTAGATGTTAATCAGACATGCTATTTGCATCCGAAAGCTCGACCTGTCCGTTCGTTAAAGTTGTCGATATCTCGCCTTCGTTGAACATCAGCCGTTCCCAAACCAGCGGCGAAACCAAGCCTGTCTGTCCGATTGCCGTGAATCTCAGATTCAGCAACAGCCCGTCACTGTCGATCGGCATCGCTCCAAAGACCGCGACTCGCAACAGGCCGGGTTCCGTCGTGTTGGTCACTACTGAAAGGCCCCGGCTTGCTGTTCCCGCAAGATCGACCGGATTAACCTCGGGCTGGATGATGGTCGGGTCGTATCTGAGATCGAATTCGTAAGAAATGATGTCCTTATTCGCCGCACCCTGAACGTTTACAGGAATAAGTATTTCCTTATCAGCCGAAGTCACAACATTATGAATATCTACTGCAATACCTCGTTCCGGCCCACTGTCCGCCGGCCTTGCCGCAGTCGGTGTCCAATTGCCCGTGACTTCCCCCATTAAGAGGCCAATATAGTCCTCGCCAGTGAGATTTCCGGTGACAGTTGGATATATTCTGCTCGTCGGCGACGAACCGATCGGGAAAGTCGGTCCAGGCGGAACAAAGAACCGCCATTGCCCTGCTATTCCGATAGGCGTCGAGGACACGACATAATTAGCGATCTCTGACGCATCGAATGAGGAGATAGCGTTGTTGTTGCTGGCGTCCGCCGCCACTTTTTGATTATTGGTAGTAAGAAGTACCGCTCCGGAAACATGCTGTGCTACCCGGGCCGCATCGTTCGAAGTAATACTGTTTTGGCCGGTCGTCTTAACCAGCGAAACTGTATACGAACCCGCACCAAATCCGGTCAGCGTATATTGTCCAGCGGTTGCTCCCGGAGCAGCGGTCGTCGTAGTCACATTCGGTGAACCGGTGCCAGTAACAGTTACATTCGAAATATACTTTGGCGGAAAGGCAGCATTACCGTATGTGACAGTTCCGCTGATAGAAGGCGAACCCGAAGGCGTCGGCGTCTCAGTTGGGGTATTAGTTGGTGTCGATGTCGGCGTATTTGTCGGCGTCGAACCACCTGTGATAGTCCCTGTGCCCGTAACCGCAAGCGTGTAAGGGCCGCTCGGCCCCGGCGGCGTTCCTCCTGTCGAGTAGGCGTCAACCACAATGTTATAAGTTCCAGAAGGCATGTTTGAAATAACAACATGCTCGGCTTCACCGTCGGCGTTATCGTCGTCCACAACTATAGCGTCCGGCAATGAGTTGCTGCACACATCCGTATAAACGATCAACGCCAGATCCTCTGAGCCGGTAGGTGTCAGCGTTACGTCGATGCTGTTGTTTGAGCTCGTAAATGTGACGCTGTATGCCACATCTGGGCCAGTGCCGGTGCCGAGATAAACGCCGCCTCGAGGTGCTGCTTCGACCGGCCCGCCGCCCGTAGCGGTGCAAGTCGGGCAGCCTGTTACTGTCGGAGCGATAAAAGCAGTCGGAAGGTCATAATCATCCGCCATTCCTGTTGTCGTACCACTGTCATTATAAGGAAATGCCCCGATCGCGGTCGCAGAACCGCATGTATCACCTCCGGCCAGCAGTCGAAGGCTCCGTGTCGGGTCGGATCTTCTGTTATCCGCGATAATCATCTCTTTTGAGGACATCAAGGCGGCGGCAGTCCTGTAATGATCGGCCCCGATCACGAGACAAGCAACCAAAAGCAGGCATGCAAGAACGATCATTGGCCGTAGCAATAAGGATTTCTCCCTTTTTTTAAGCACGAGATGTTCAGGCCAAACATCTTTTGTATATTTCTTTTGATTACGCGACCCGCTCATTTGTCTTGTTCGGAAATACCGCAAGGCAGGCTTGGATAAACATTCCTTGTCGTTTCAAAAAGTATACTATACGCTTGGCGATTGCGGTATCTAAAAATTAACAGATCATAGAAAAGAAACTGCCCTGAAAACTAGTTTCAGGACAGCTTTTTTGCTATTAGATTGCCGGTGTTGTTACTGCGTGGCGATCATATCGACATTCACTGATTGTCCGGTGATGCTGATGGTCAGCGGGGCGAATGCCAGTGATCTCGAATCGACGCTGACGGTAAAGGTCTGGCCGACTGTCAAAGCTCCGAAACGATATACGCCGAAGCCGTTCGAGATAGCCGAGCGGGTGGCTCCGGTGGTGTCGGTCAATGTGAC
>JANMDA010000385.1:0-10501 GCA_031376085.1 Chloracidobacterium sp. | reverse complement strand
CATCGCTGACATCTATCGAAACCCGTCTACGAACGGTACGGCTTTCAATCGTCATTTTTCTTAAGGCGATAAACAATCCATCAAATCTTGGTGCAATCCTCAGAACTGCCGAGGCCGCAGGAGCCGCAGGCGTTATCGTTTCAAAAGATTCTGCTGATGCATTTTCGCCAAAATCTTTGCGTGCCTCGATGGGAGCGGCTTTTCGTTTGCCGATATTGGAAAACGCAGATTTTGTTGACGTTCTGCTCTGGGCCAAAAACGCAAATTTGACATCGACCGCGACGACTGCTTCGGCAGCGAACAGCTATGTCGAGATCGATTGGAAAATTCCAAGGCTTCTTGTTTTTGGGTCTGAGGCTCACGGGCTCAACGATTCGGAAATGGAATTGATCGACGAAGCTATCAGCATTCCGATGGAAAATAAAGTGGAAAGTTTAAATCTGGCCGTTTCGGCAGGCGTTATTCTTTTCGAAGCAAAGCAGAACGCTAACGATTGACATTAGTATTTGCAGCGCTGTTAGATGAGGCCTTTGCAGTATTTTCGATCTCGCCTTTAAATCGTTTTTGCATTTCGGAATCGTTCGCGATCACCAGGGCCGCCGCAATATCTGTTGCCAAAACCTTTGCATTCGACGTATCGCTGTTCGACAGAAGTTTTTGGGCTTCGAGCAGTGATGAACGTGCTTTCACATAGTCACCGATAAGCAAATAAGCCCTGCCGATCAAATAAAAATCTTCGGCATCCTGTGCGGGCGGAATTTCTTTTAGATATGCCGCAGGATCGCTGTCCACAGTTCGGCGAAGCTTTTCAAAAAATGTAAATGCGATATTATCCGATTTCATTTCCGAGAACTGAGGCGGCTGCGAAACGGGAACAGGCACAAAAAAGAAATGATACAGCCCAACACCGATCAAACAACCGACGAGCAACATTCCAATCGGCAATATGACTTTTATTAATGCGCCAGAATCTTTTTTTTCGGTATCGGTTTGGTAAGAAAAAACTCTATCGTGTTCATATCGTACTGTTCCAGACTGTTCACTAATTGGCTCGATCATCTCTGCGTTATCAGGAATCGTTTCTTCAAATCCTACTCTCGCAGTTGCAACAGTATCTTCTTCATCGCTAGATATTGGGACCGTTGTCGCTTCTTTTTCAACTGCGTCAGAATGGAGTTGAACTACGACGGCAGTGAGATTGTCTTCGGCACCTCGTTCATAACACAGGGTTTTTAAGTATGCGCAAATACTGCTCGGCTCACTTCCGGCAGTCAAAATTCCTTTGATCTCATCGTCCGTGACATGACGCGTTATTCCGTCGGAACATATTAGAAATGTAGTTTCAGGTTCGATCAGGATGGTTTTCAGATCGACATCGACTGAGGGTTCAGCACCAAGCGCACGATTAATTACATTGCGGCTTGGGTGAGTTTCTGCCTGTTCTTCGGTCATTCGCCCGGCACGCACTTCTTCGGCAACCATTGAGTGATCTTCAGTTTCACGATGCAGGTCGCCTTTCGGATCGACGCGATACAAACGTGAATCGCCGACATGACCTATCGTCGCGACATTGCCCGCGATGTGGAGTGCGACGATCGTCGTCGCCATGTTCCACAGTTTCGGCAGGTCCTGGGCCATCTGATAGATCGCGGAATTTGCTTTTTCGATCGCGTTTCGGAGTACGTCTTCGACATCGACGCCTTCAGGTTTGTTGGCGAAAGCCTCGCCCAGAATCTCCATCGCCGTTTGCGATGCAACCTCACCACCCTCAGAACCGCCGACACCGTCGGCGACTGCGTAAACGCCGCACCGATCCATTTCGAGAAACGAATCTTCATTCTGCGGCCTTTTTTCGCTAAGGCCTTTGTCGGTGATCGACGCTGAAACAATTTGAAGAGTATTTTCCATTAACTTGAATTAACTAAGTATCAATATACGATAAAGATATATAAATCAATCCTTTAGATTATATCACCTCAGACTCCACATTAAATTTATCTCGTACCAAGTCTAGAGCGTTCCTATGCGAAAAAGCCATTAACATTCCCAGCATAACAAAGCTTGTCATCAGGCTGAATCCGCCATGGCTTACAAAGGGAAGTGTTATACCTGTCATCGGCAGCGCCCGAGTAATGCCGCCAATATTGACTAATGCCTGAAAGCCTATAAAAGCTGCGAGGCCGACTGAGCACAGTTTGCTGAACATATCGCGCGAATCGCGGGCAGTGCGAACGCCTGCTCCAACAAAGGCAATGAGGGCAAAGATTATCAGCAGTCCGCCAAAAAGTCCAAGCTCTTCAGCCATCGCGGCAAAAATATAATCCGAATCAGACACAGGGATCAATTCGGGATAACCGAGGCCCAGGCCGCGTCCGGTCGTCCCGCCAGATGCCAGCCCGAATGTTGCTTGGGCGGGTTGGAATGCAAGATCGTCAAACCATGCGTCAATATTTATGGTTTTTTGCAATTCAGGATTCTCTTCGAGCATTTGAGGCAGCTTCGGATCTTTTTTTACAAGCTCGGAATAATAATCGTCGTAGTCTTCCTTCCACCAGCTCGTTTCCGGCGGCGGCGGGTCAAAGCCGTCTAGCCACAGATGAAATCGCTGCTGAATTCGATTTGGAAGTATGGCTTTAACGGGTGTTGCAAGCATGGGCAGCAAAGGTATTTTTGCCTGCGTGTTGTCCGGCAATGCTCCGACTACGAGGATCGCCATAATAAATAGGACGCTGCCGACAAGGACAAATCTTTGTGAAAAACGCCTGACAGCGATCAAATACAGCGTTGCGTATGCGGAAAGGAAGACCATCATCTGTCCGAAATCTTTCAAAACGAAAAATGGAAGAAACGGCAGCACTGCCATAAAAACAAGCGGCACTACATCCTTCGCACGCGGAATGCCCCAGTAAGTTCTGGCAAGATTCTTGTATAAAACCGAAAGGATTGCCGCAAAGCCGATCAAAAATGGTATTTTCGCAGGTTCCCAAGGCGTACTGTTGCCAATTGATTTTCCTGCTCTTGACGTAATGGCAGCAAGCAGCAGAGGGCCGAGCGTCAGAATGACGACAAGAAATCCATTCCTTTGTAGAAATTTCAAAGTATCGTCGCGGCGCATAACGACAAAGGCAGCGACGAGACAGAAAATTCCGAAGAGCGGTATTAGCGTTAGTCCCGATGTCATTATGCCGGCGAATGTATCTTTGGACTGCCTCATCTTTTCAGTGGACAGATCGACCGGGCCGGGTGCTGTGGCCGGAAGACCCATCATCTGTTTTTTTTCAGGTGAATAATTTTCCTGAATGTAATGCAGTTGGAGAGTTTTGATTTTGGCGTCGCGTTCTTTTGCGATCGCTCTCAATTTTGCGTGGAGCAATTCACGCGATTTTTCTTTGTCGGAAAGGTCGGAGTTTTGTATCCGTGCTCTTTCCGTCGAATCAATATCAGCCACATATTCGCGGTCGGAAAAGAGGCGATACTGAACAGTTAAGCCAATGGAAAACAACAGAACGCAGCTTGTATATAGCGTCCAGTTGCCTTTATATCTGAAAAATCGATTAAAGATTATCGGCAGGAATGCCAGTATCGCAAGAAGTGACAGATTTCGAATTGCAGACGGCCCACTGGTCTCATATCCGCGGATCATTCCGCCGTAGTAGATAGAATAATGGGCGAGTGCGGTCAAGATGACGATGAGCACAAGGATGAAAAAATGTGTTGATGTCTTGTTCGTCACTTGATCGGATTACCTTGATCTTTTGACCGGCACTTGTACTTTTGACTTAAATTTTTCACCGAGTAGGCCAAGATCTCTGGCTTTTAGAATTACGTTTGCAGCGACCGGTGCGGCGGTTTGACCGCCGAAACGATTGCCTATGTCTTCTATAACGACCGCGATCGCAATCTGCGGATTATCGAGAGGAGCAATCGAGATGAACCAGCCATCTGTCCGGTTGAATGTCAAAAGTTCTTTGTAGTCAACCATCTCGCCGTTTGGGCCTTTCTTCTTTTTTAGAACGAACATTCGCACACCGGTTTTTTGATCGAACTTTGGTGCATCGTCTTTTTCAGCCGTGCCGGTTTTTCCTCCGGCGACGATGCCGGTTCCGGCCAAAGCGCTTCGAACAGCTCCGCCGGTTCCGCCGGCTTCTTCGGTAACGGTTGACATAATTTCGCGAACTGCGGTCGCTTGCTGTTGGCTTAGTATCTGTGAAAACATCTTTGGCTCCAGATCGTATTCGATCTTTGGCCGCATCAAACGGCCTTGCAGATTTCCTGCGGCAGAGGCAATAAGCGCCATCTGAAACGGCGTCATTTGCGAGGCCAATCCTTGCCCAATGCCTTCGAGGCCGAAATCGAATAAGGTCAAGTCCTTGCCAATGACCATAGTTGAACGGGCGGGGCTGATGGCATTTGAGATCCGTTTGTCGCTCGCGTTCCAGATGTCAGGGAAGTAGCCCTGCGTCAGAGCTTCGTCTCTTTTATCAACTGCCGAGATGCCAAAAAGTCTTGCAGTTTCGCCCATCTGTTCGCGTCCGAGAAAGTTGGCGAGTTGCGCAAAATATTGATTGCTCGAAACTTTAAAAGCTTCGCGAACGGGAACGCCGGTCGCACATATTTCGCAGCTTCCGCCGGCATCACAGATAGGTTTCGATCCCTTGAACGGTGTGTAGCAGTCAGGTGCGGGCAGATCGGAGCCAAGAAAATCCTGTTTGCCCGCGCGAAAAGCGGACATCATTGTCAGCGTTTTGAATGTAGAGCCAGGCGTATAATATTCACGCGTCGCGCGGCTCAGCAGAGGCTTGTTCGCTTTATCGCCTTCGAGATTTAAATAACCCTCGGTCGTTTGAGCGTCCGAAAGTTTATAAGATGGGTTGGAATACATTGCAAGAACATCGCCGGTCTGCGGATTAAGAACGACGATCGCGCCTTTTTTCCCTTCGAGTTGCTGCGCGACATAGGCCTGTAAATTACGATCTATAGTAATCCGAACATCTTTATTCTCTGGCTCCGGCTTTTTATATTTTGTCAGTATTTCCCAAGCCTCAGGCATCGGATCAGTTTCTCTTCTGTAAAGTGCCCGTTCGAGTCCGGGTGTTCCGCGTTCGGTTCCGAGGAGATGTGCCATTTCTTTTTCAAGAGGAAAGTTGCGCGAAATGTCACCATCGGTGTCGAGCTTGTAATATGCCAAAGCCTGGTCGAGCCTTCCGGTGCGGTCAAGCATCCAGCCGCGCAAGATCGCAGCGGTTGTCCGCCGGATGCGAAGGTCCTTATAGCTCAACGCCTGAAATTGATCATTGGAATCGTCTGCGAAGCTTGTCCAATAGACCTGAAAACCAAATACAAAGAAAGCAAGGATCACAAAAACACCGAGCCAGGCCCGAAGACTCTTATTTGCAACTGTTTGTGCAAGTTTTTTGTTGACTTCCGGCGGCAGGTCGCGTTCAAAAACGAATTTTGACCGGCGAAAATTTTCTATGAATCCAAGAAGAAGAAAAACCAACAAGATTCCCATGCCGATCGAATAGAAGATCGTTAGACCGGCAGGCGTGCGTTCTAAAACCTGGCCGCCAAAAAGATATTCGGGCCGCAGTTTTTGCCAGTCAATAAAAAAAAGCAGAATGGAATTCATCAGCTTATTGCGCGTCTCTGAATATGTCGTCAGCCTCGACGTTTGGGACAGTTGCGGATGCGTTGTTTTCGGAAGTTTGTTCGTTTATAACAGGCTCGAATTTAACTTCTACTACCCCGAACTTTACGCGGTCGCTACCAGCAATGCGCATCGCTTTTCCATATGCGATACGAGTGTCATTGATAAATGTTCCGTTTGTAGAACCTGTATCCGCAACTGAGAGAGCATCGTCTTTGCCAACCACGAGCGATGCGTGGATCTTCGAAATGCTGGCATCATCGATGGCAAGATCGCTTGCTGTAGTTCGGCCAACACTGCGGCGCTCGCTTGGAGGAAAAGTCAGGGTTGTTTGTTTTGCTTTTCCATTGATCTCATAACTTGCAAGATAAGCCGGGATCTTCTGCGGCGGTTCAGCCTTTATCGGAGCATTATCTCCCGACACTTTGATCGCCGGAATTGTAATATTCTGTCCGCCGTCAATGTCTTCATCAATAAAGGTATTAAAGCTAACGTAAAGTTTAATTCCCTCAATAAAATAATCAGGCTTGATCTCAAGTGAAACCGGAGCTTCAGTGTAATACAGTGAATCGTTTATGTGATCGATAGCGGCGGTCAGCAATTCTGTCCGCAAAGTATCTATCGCATCGCCCTCAGCAAATTTATTCCACTGTATTTTCAGCTGGATGTTGTGCGGAACGACGATGCCTTTGCCCAAAACTTCTTTTGCCTCGGTATCGAGAAGCCTTTTAATTCGTTCGGTTAACTCGCTTGCGGCAAGGCTGCTTGAAGGCACCCATCTGCGTCCAGCAAGCCGGTCTAACATGTCGCCTATCTTTGTAAGTGACCCGCGCAGGAGCCAATCCGCCGAAAATTTGTTATTTATAACTGGTTTTTGATCAGGCATTAAGCGATTTCGAGGCAAGATCTCTTGGTTGAACGTGTCTGTTGTAATTCTAGCAAATTCGATTCCAAAGAAAAGAATTATGAAATCCTTGATTTCTGTTGTTGAACAATGTAAAATGTTTTTGGAAGTTATTCAACATTCCGCCTTTCATTTCTATAGCGAACCAACACTCTTGAAAACATGAGTGTAATTAACGGTTCTGTAGCTTAACTAAGAAAAGTATGAAAAAGAGACGTCGATCAGCAAACAACGCCGAGACGGGCGCATCCCTTGTGGAGATCGTTGTTGCCCTCGTAATAATCGGGCTTCTTGCTGCAATTTCATTACCTTACATCGCAAATTACAAGAAGTATTACAAATCCGAAGATCAGGCATTAAAGGTGATCGATCTGATGCGGGAAGCGAGTCAGCTCGCTTTGGCGCAGCGGCGAACGATACGGCTCGAGATCGATCTGACCGACAACGCAATACTGTTAATCGATGAGAATGGAAGTGCATCCGGCGTTCAAATCAAAAAGATTCCTCTTGAGGCTACTAAGGATATTCGCATAGATACGATACCAGCAGGTGTAACGAAGCCGAATCCACCGAATTATAACGACGTCGCGTTTGCGACGGATACGATAGGACATCTTGTCGGTTCGACGACGGTCACTGCCCATAACATTTGGGCGGCGCGCTTCCGGCGGGACGGTTCGGTTACAAATACCTCGGCTACGCCTACACCTATAAGTGTAAATATCTACATCTATCCGCCGGTATCGAGCGGAAGCACCACGCCCCGAAATAAGAATGAAGTTAGAGCGATCACAATGTTCGGCGGGACAGGGGCGATCAGATATTGGAAATACGTTAATACGGCATTTGTCGCCAATGTTTAGTAAAAAGGACGAAAAAAATATGAGACCCAGATCAGAAGCGGGATTTTCGTATATCGATGTAATGATTGCCCTTGTCATCCTTATGGTTGGCATTTTGGCATTATTATCGGGCATTTCAGGGTCGGTTATTCAGACTCGAGGCCAGGAGCAGCAATTGCTCGCAAAGCAATACGCTACCTCGGCGATGGAGTCGATCATGTCGGTGAAAGAAACCGATCCAGCGCGGCTTGGCTGGGACGCTGTCGGAAATGTCGGCAGTAATCCTAACCCGAGCGGCACTCCGCAAGGAATATTTGTTACCGGAAATCAACCGGTACTAACAGATGCCGGGCCCGACGAGGTCATTGGTACCGCCGATGACACCGGCACTACCGTTCAGGGTTTGCAGCGTCAGATCGTGATCACAGATATATGTGATCCCGAGCGGCCATCACCGGTATGTTCGCCTCCCGGAACTCTCGCTACCAGGATAAGGTCGATCAGCGTAACGGTGACATATGGTGTCGGCGGATTGCAGAGACAGGAAAAATTGGAGACCGTTTTGTCCAATTATGAAGTTACTAACTAGAGGGCGATATATGAAGACTAAATCGACTACGGTCAATTCAAAAAGCGGTAGAGAGACTTCGGGAGAAAAAGGATTTACGATCCTGGAACTCATTGTTGCGATGACGATCTTTATGGTCGTCACCGGCTCGATCTGGGGAGTGCTGAAAATTGCTTCGCAAAGCCGTGGAGTCACGAATCAGCAGGTTCAATTGGCCAAGAATGTAAGACTCGCACTAAACGTCATCGGCCGTGATACATATAACGCGGGTTTTGGTTACCCGTTGAAGAACACCGTTGTTTTGCCGGACAACCGCATATCTACGCTTATAGGTATTCCTAACGATTTTGATACGTCACGCGACACCGTTCCACCGATCATGGCAGGAAACAACGTCAATATCGACAACTACAATACCATCGCCAACACCTATACCGATCAGGTGACGTTTCTCTTTAAGGATTCGACGTTCAATCCGGTTGGAACCGGAGGTGACGTAGTTTCGACACCGGTGAACATCAACGCTCCGACAACGACTACGGGCGGGATTGACGAGATCGTTCCTATCTCAGGGACAAATGCTGTGTGCCGTGTGAATGATATTTATTTGATCAGCGGCAATACCGGATCAGCACTTGGAGTTTCGACCGCATTGAACGGAACAACTGCAGTTCAATTCTCAAACGGCGATATTCTCGGCTTTAACCAAACAGGAACAGGCGGGCCGCTGCGTTCCACCATCTCACTGCCTGCAAGCATGATTCGTGTCAAGATGGTGACCTATTTCGTTGCGGCGGACGGCACGTTGACTCGCAGGGAATTTATAAATGTTCCGGTCGCTTCGCCGGCAGTCGCTTTTGCCGACGAGCCGCTGGTTTATAACGTAGATAATTTCCAGGTCAAATACATTATGGACGACGGTTCGGTCTCGGACAATCCGAGTGCGGGCCCGGACGGTATTGCCGGAAATGCCGACGATGTTCAGGCTAATCTGGCGGCGGTTCGCCAGGTTCGAGTTACGGTCAGCACACGGTCGACCGAACTCAATTCTGCGAATCAGCCTTACCGGGAAACCATGACCTCAACCTTCAGCACACGAAATTTGGGCTACGACGTTAACTGAAATAAAAATGGACGGGCAAGTAAAGATGATGAAAAAAGAAATTGAAGAAAACGGGAATTTAAGTAGTGTGAACAGGGCCGGCGAAAAAGGTTCGGCTATTGTTATCGCATTGTTTGTGTTGGTTCTCATCAGCGTGTTCGTAGCATTGGCTTTGTCCAGGTCGTCGGCCGAGGCAGCTGCTGTCGGCAACGAGACAAAAGAGAGCCGTGCATTTTACGCTGCACAGGGAAGTTTGGAGGTGATGACCCGAAACTTTAACAAAGAGTTTGAAGTAAATCTAAGGCCGACCAACTCCGATTTTGACGACGTGCGGGTGGCGGCTGTCCCCGGACTATCTGTAGGTTCCGGCTCAGGCATCTTTAACTTCACTCAGGAAGTTCTTCAAACGTCCAACAACGCGCCGGTCGTCCTCAGCGGCGGCCCGTTTAGCGGCCTTTATGCAAAACGAGATACATGGCGTCTGCGGTCAACCGCAACCGACAATGTCGGAGTTCAGGTCCAGCTCACCCGAAATATTCTGAATAATCTCGTACCTATTTTTCAATTCGGCATCTTTTACGATGACGATCTTGAGTTTCACCCGGGGCCGCGATTCGATTTTGGCGGACGCGTGCACTCGAACGGTTCACTTTTTATGCAGGCTAGCACAGGCCTCTATTTTGCCTCGAAAGTTACAGCTGCAAATTTTATTTATACCGACACGTCGAAGAACGGCAGCCCATGGTCGAACTGGGATGATAACGTCTTTGTTAAAAACGCTTCCGGCACATACGTTCAGCTTCAAAACACCATGGGCAGTGTGTTGGCTTCGCCGGTCAATGGTGCGCCGGTCAGCACGAGCCCGGCTCCTGCGATCCCGCTTCCGACCGCGTACAATTCCGCCAATTGGAGCACAAACAAAGCTTTATTTGACGGCAATCTCGACGCGAACGTTCGCGAGCTAAAACTACCTTTAAAACTCAACAGCGACAACACCAATCAAAATCTCGATCTTGTTGAAGTGATCAAACGCGGCAAAAACGTCGGCGATGTTTGGAACGACGGTACCGGAACGGCGTCCTCGCCAAGTATAATTGCCGTTACCACGGTGAAAACCGATGACGCTATCACTGCGGCGGAAAGGTATTACAACAAGACCGGCATCCGCGTTTCGCTGGCTGATTCGAAAGCAAAATTGCCGGGCTGTGCCAATCCGTCGGGAAATGCCATTTCCAGTGCGTGCGGAATCAGGCTTGACGGCGAATCCACCGGACAGACCGCCGGAGCAATAGCGGCAGGCACGCCGCTTGGCTACCAGCCAACTCCTATGGTCGCGGCTAGTCCAAATGCAAGTCCTTATCAGGCTACCAAGGTAAACGGCAAGAGATTCTATACCGGCAATAAGGAAACCTGGATTAAGGTCGAAACCGTCATTTAT
>JANMDA010000374.1:0-3376 GCA_031376085.1 Chloracidobacterium sp. | reverse complement strand
CTAAAATTTAGATCAAAGACGATCTGTAGGAGCGACGATGCCCCGATCAGCAAAACAATAACTCCGAATGCAGCCGCAAATCGATGAGCGCCGTAAATTATCAGGAGAGCCGCAGCCGCAGCCGCAGTCACAGCGATCGTTGCATTAGGTTGGATCGAAATTCCATTGCGGTACCAATCGGTTAACCGCTCAATATCAGCTGCCCAGCCAATAAAAGAAATTATGCCGCCTATAAGAGCATATGCAGCAAGCAAGGTAGCTGCCATTCGCGGCCAGCGCAGCGATATCTTTGGTAATGCGTCACGTTCGATGGTCATTCCCGTTAGCCGTCAAAGTTACTTATAAGTTTTCATTCGACTGAGAGTAAAGTATCAAAAATTCTTTTCTCCATAATATCAGAGAAACCAGCGTTGTTTCATAGAAAAGGGATAAGAGTTGTCCAATTTATCGTAAAAGCGGTTTACCAATTGGTCAAAAAATAACAATCTTGTTAGTATACGGCTAGAAAAACATAGTTATTAAATTTTAGATTCGCAACCACACCATCACATGGAAAGCGAACTTCCCAAACGCTGTCAGTGGAGTCACTGCATTAACGAGGCGGCAAAGCACGTCGTATTTGGAGTGCGTGTTTTTGACGCACCGCAGGATGTGCACATTTCCGACTCGTCTCAACCGATGGAGCATCTCGATCTCTGTTTGAAACATCTTGAGCTGACTTCCCTTCAATACATCAACGTCGATGTGTACGATCTTGGAGCTTGTCCCAAACGTCATCCAGTATCTTCCTAACTACATCATCTAACTGCTAGGCCTCATATGTATGCTGGCGTACAGCATAGTTCGGTTTTGCTATGCAATATGTTGTATGCAGACTAGGAGGAATTGTTATGGCTGATGAAGAAGGAACAGCAAGCAACGCAATATGGGCAGTGGCTTTGATAATTATCGTCGCGATGATAGTTGGCGGAGTCTATTACATGACCCAAATGAATAAAGGCTCTGATAAGAAGATCGACATAAACGTAACGGCGCCCGCCCGGTAAGCGAGCTGGAGAAAAAACAAAATGGAAAACGACGGAAACTGTGAACATGAAGGATGTAACTGCCCCGTGGCAGACGTTGGCAGCTATTGCAGCGACCAATGTAAAGATGCAGCGGAACAAAAAATTGTGGAGATCGCTTGCGGATGCGGCCATGTCTCTTGCAGTTGATAAGGCATATTTCGTGTTATGTACACAAGCGGACATACATGCAGATTCGTCTCAAAATAAACTCATTACGTCCAAGATGTTTTCGCTCTTGATCTAGAAAAATACTGAGGAGGAGTTTTTATGAATGCAATTGAATTATTGAAAGCGGACCATGAGGTTGTTGCCAGCCTGTTCGAAAAGGTTAAGGCCTCCGAAGAGAGTGGGCATGCGGCCCTTTTTGCAAAGATCAAGGCAGAATTGGACGTCCATACCCACATCGAAGAAACGATCTTTTACCCGAAACTTAAAGAAACGGGAAATAAAGAACTCGTCGACATCGTTCTTGAAGGCATTGAAGAGCATCGCCAGGTAAAAATGTTTTTGAAGGAGCTTTCCGCCTTATCTGAAGATAGTGAAAAGTTTGACCCGAAGTTAAAAGTTTTGATGGAAGATGTGGAACATCACGTCAAAGAAGAGGAAAGCGAGATGTTCCCTTTAGTAAAAAAAGAATTCGATGCGGAAGCCTTGGAAGAAATGGGCGCCGCCATGGAAGCGGAAAAGAAGTCTTTCAAAAAAGAACTTTCGGCGTCAGCAGGCAAATAATCTTATATACCGAGGTAAAAATGGCAACGAAAAAGAGTTCAAAAAAAGGCACAATTGGGGCGATCTACGATAAAACAAAGGAATCGGCTCCCAAACCGAAAGCTGATTCAAAGTCTGTCTCTGTATCCGCCGGAAACGGTAAAGGCAGAACAGCAAAAGATATAGCTGCAAAAGCGGCTTCAAAAGCAAAAAATGCCATTTCGAAGCCTGCATCAAAAGCGGGCAAACTATCGGCAAAGGGTTAGGCTTTACATACAGGGCGACAATTAAAAAAAGGAGATAAAAAAATATGCTTTGGACTATTATTCTTATACTGTTGGTGTTATGGGCTCTCGGATTTGGAGGGGTCTTCGGTACTATCGGCGGCCTTGTTCATCTGTTGTTGGTGATCGCTGTGATCGTACTTATTGTACAATTGGTCACCGGTCGTCGGGCGTCATTATGATAACCGGTTTTAACTTAAGTAAAGGAGATCGCCTGCGGTCTCCTTTTGTTTTAAATAAAGAATCAGTTCATGGGTTCAACTAACGAAAAAACTCGAAAAGATAAAGCCGAGAAATCCCTTGACGCGGAAACCCGCAGCAACATTCTCAAGATCTCCGAGATCGAGGCAGCTCAAAAAGCCCGCCGGACAGTCGGTGAAAAGATCTCCGAAGTCATCGCTGCTTTTTGCGGTAGTATGGTGTTCGTATACGTCCACATCGTTTGGTTTACAGCGTGGATACTTGTCAATTCCGTATTTACTTTCGCTCAATTCGACCCGTTTCCTTATACCTTTTTGACTCTTGTAGTGTCACTCGAAGCGATTTTTCTTTCCACCTTCATACTTATCAGCCAAAACCACGAAACTGAGTTGACCGATCGTCGCAATCACCTTGACCTGCAAATCAACATGCTCTCCGAGCAGGAAAATACAAAGATGCTCGCTTTGCTTCAAAAGATAGCAACCAAGGTCGGCGTGTCGGATGATGATCCTGAAACTGCTGCTCTGTTGGAACCAATGGACCCGCAGCGAATGGTTGAGCAAATAATGTCAGCGGCTGACGAGGACCTGAAGAAAGCGGATCCGAAGTCGTGAATAAAGTTTAATCTTACAACCTTAATATTTTGTGACTCTGTTATGTAGGTGACAGTCCGGAGATCATGTCAACGGTATTATTTAAATGGGGAGCAGCCAGGGTAGCAACCGGCTCGCTAGTCCCCGGTCAGTCAGGCAAAACGTCCCGACTTGCTCCCCTTTTTTACTAGTGCGGACGTCAAATTTAACTATTGAATTCGTCAACATATTTTGCGCGCAGAAGATCCTACAAAAACACTCTTAGTTGAAAAAGGACAACGTGCCAAATGGTGGCGGCGCAAAGGAACCATGAAGCGCGGATTCAGCTATTTCACGCACGATGGGAAAAAGTTAACCGACGAAGCATCGCTGGAAAAAATTAAGTCGCTCGTTATTCCGCCTGCGTGGAAACATGTTCGTATCTCACCGGCGGGAGGCGGCAAACTTCAGGCCGTCGGGATTGACACGAGCGGACGCCTTCAATATATTTATCACCCAAAATTTGCCGAGAAACAGCAGCGGG
>JANMDA010000357.1:0-6308 GCA_031376085.1 Chloracidobacterium sp. | reverse complement strand
TTGCACATTTCGGAGCCGATCTGCTGGCCAAGTTCGGTCGGGATCGGTGCAAAACCGATCGGCTCATTTTTTTGCCCGCAGCGGCCGCATTTGAATTTGTCGCCGAATAAAGCCATTTTACTGGTTGTGGCCTCCAAACGTGCCGCTAAGAGTGTCGAGCAGTCCGCCTCCGTTTTCGCCGTCTCCGCCGAGAAAATTATCGACATAGCTGTTATACGGAGCCGGTACGCGTTCCTTCAAAAAGCCTGCTACCGCCTCGACCGCTGCCTTTGCCTGCTCTTCAGAGATACCGGCTCGCTCCGATACCTGTTTGATCAATTCGTCCATAACAAAATTTTATCACGCTTCGGTGCTATTTGCTTGCTGCCTTTATGGCATTGAGAATATCTTCATCGCTCGGTCGCATAAAGCCGATAGGGCGAATTTTCTGATATGCGATCTTGCCCCGCGGGTCGATCACAAATTCAGAACGCGAAGTACGGCCAGGTAATAGTGATTTGGCACCGTACTTTTCTTTCACTTCACCTTTTTCATCTGCCAAAAGCCGAAGGGGTAAACTATATTTCTCGGCAAATTTTTTCTTGGACTCCACCGAGTTTGTCGAAATGCCAACGACCTCAGCGCCAGTAGCCTGATATTCCGACCAATGATCGCGCACTGAGCACATCTCCTTTGTGCACACCGGTGTGTCGTCGCCTGGGTAAAACATCAACACGACAACTTTGCCGCGATGATCCGAAAGCGTCCAATCATTGCCGTCGCCGTCTTTTAAAGTAAAGTCAGGTGCTGTGTCGCCTATGTTCATTGGAAATCCCTTATGTCCTTAAACGGCTTCTCCATATCTTTAAAATCCGGCCGGTAATAATGCGATGCCGATTCGTATTCCTGCATGAAGCCTTCTTCCATGCCTAGACTATCGAGCAGCGACACGGCTTGGAACCATTCGCCTTCGGAAATGCGGCGTGAGAGCAAGATGTAACGCTCGTCGGTCGCGGCTTTGTTGGTTGCGTAGTATTGGGCCATGAGCGAGATCGCTGTTTTTGGGGAAAGCTCGTCGCGTATCCAGCGCAGATTTTCCTCGATGCCCGCGATGTCGTTTGGCAAAACCAACAGCCGGATCATCAGGCCGCGTTTCAACAATCCGTCTTCGCCAAAAACAAGTTCGTCGCCCATCTGACGGTGCATTTCTTTTATCGCCGTACGAGCATGTTCTTTATAATCGCGAACTTTTGAATACTGAAAACCGGCGTCCGAATCGGCGTATTTAAGATCAGGCAAATAGATATCAACAATGCCGTCAAGCAATCTCAGCACTTCGACAGAATCATATGCATTCGTGTTGTAAACGATTGGCAGCTGCAGGCCTTTTTCGGCGGCGATCAGGATCGCTCGGGCCATCTGCGGTGCGAAATGTGTCGGCGAGACAAAGCCGATATTGTGACAGCCGCGCTCCTGCAATTCGAGCATCATTTCGGCAAGGCGTTCGTGGGTTATCTCATTCTTTTTCTGTTCTTTCCAGGTTTGCGAGATCTGATAGTTCTGGCAATAGACACAGCGAAGATTGCAGTTACCGAAAAAGATATTTCCCGCGCCTTTTGTGCCCGACAGGCAAGGCTCTTCGCCAAAATGCGCCGTGTAGCTCGACACTATTGGCAGCCGTCCCGAATAGCACGCGGCGATCTCGTCATTCAAACGGTTGTTGCCGCAATCCTTTGGGCAAACCGTGCATGACGCGAGCATGGCTTCGAGAGCTTCGACACGCTCGCCAAATTTATTCTCCGCCAAAAGTGTCAGATGCTTTGGGTTCATTCTTGCCTCTTTTTGCCAGCGACAATCCTTTGTGTTTTCCGCGCCGGTGATATTTGCTGGCAACTTCTTTTGGAGCAACTTTGCGTGCGAGCTCCCAAGTAAAATCCATCTCTGCGTTAACGGTCGCGGTCGCCATCCGCGTTTCTCTGAGCATCATCAGGCTGCCCCAAAACAGGCACATTATGCCGATGATGCCGATCGGAATAGGCAGCCATCGATAATAATTGAAGATCGCCGCAATGGCGATAGTCACGCTGGTGAGCACAAACATTCCGAGACCGTAATAGAACGCTGCCATCGCCCGCTGGAGTATGCGTGCGCGGCTCGTTACTTTATCCAGCAGATCGACCATGACCTCGACGCGTTTGTCGTAAAGCGGCACTTCATCCTTGTCCTCCAGATAGATCAACTCGCTCAAACGCTCTTCGAGCTGGCGAACGCGGTCAATGACGCGCCCCAGCCGCGTCGAGGTCGAAAGCACCAGCGAACCCGTTGCCGAAATGAGCAACGCGGGCGTAACCATCGCCGTCAGGAATTCGATAGTCGAATTTAACGCGTCAGGATTTACAATATCGCCGATCATGAATTTATTTTACCGCAGAGACGCTGAGACGCTGAGGAGGGAAAATAAAAACCACAGATAAACACAGATATTAAGACAGTTATTATTATCTGTGTTCATCTGTTTTTATCTGTGGTTCCGAAATTTAATACACGGTCGACCTCTCGACTCATTCGCCCAGTCATCATATACCAAATCATTTTGAAATCGCTTATGAATGACCAAAATGGATAACGAAAGCTGGCGGGCTTGTTCCTTTCGATAACGAAATGGGCGAACCACGCAAAGCCATAGCCGACAAAAAAAAAATCGGGAAGAAATACCATTGACCGCGAATTACAAAAAAGACGGCGAGAATAATGCCGAGCGAAGTGCCGGTAAAATGCAGGACGCGTGTAAGCGGCAGGCTGTGCTCAGAAACGTAAAAGTCCCAAAATTCTTTATAGTTTTGTGGGTTTGTAGTCATATTCGGCCTGTGTGTTTTCAGCCGAATAATAGTATTTTATGCCGCTTGTTTCAATTCGACAGGCTGTTTTCCGGCGTCAAAAACCCGGATATTTGTCGCCCAGCCAAATTTTTTGAGGATTCGGATGGCGATCCAGTTCATGTCGAATTGGTACCATTCCAGGCCGTGGCGGGCCGAGTTTGGCGACATGTGATGATTATTGTGCCAGCCTTCGCCAAAAGTGAGGATGGCGACGAACCAATTATTGGTTGAAAGGTCGCCTGTTTCGTGCGGCCGTTTGCCGTATATGTGTGCAAGTGAATTAACAAACCAGGTCGTGTGCCAGCCAAAAACGACACGGGCAAACAGTCCCCATACGACCATCGACCAACCGCCGAGCACAAATAGAATTAACCCGGAAACAATTATCGGCACATAGAAAAAACGCGAGATCAACACATGGCCCTTATCCTTGAGCAGATCGGGAACGTAGCGTTTTAAGGTCGCCGCGTCGTGATCCTGAGACTTGCCCCACAAAACCCAGCCAATCTGCGGCCACCAAAAACCCGAGCGGGCCGAATGCGGATCTTTATCCGTATCAACAAACGCATGATGAATACGGTGCGTAGCGATCCATTTATCCGGCGGGTCCTGCATAGACATCGTCGCCAAGGCAGACAATAGATATTCGAGCCATTTCGGAGCCTTAAAGCTTCTATGCGTAAGCAAACGATGCCACCCTAGGCCGACGCCGAGGCTGCCGACGACCCAATTGCCAATGATCAGCGCGGCAAGATTTTGCCAACTAAATGTAAAAAGCACGGGAATTGCCAATAAATGAAACGATGTTACGATGGCAACATTTTTCCAATTGACACTCGTGTGAGGCTTCTCGAAATCGAGGACGTTTTGCATTAAGAATTAAATGACAAGCTAAAATATGACAGCTTTAGAGTAACAGGTCAGCGGGAAATGGTTTGTAATAGATTTGTCAGAACCAAAATGCGGAGGCCTGCGCGTAAGCAAGGGCTTAACACGCAGCTTATGTTGAGTGTTACGCCCTTACTAACGTGTGGGCTTCTGCAAAAGCGGGCAAAAATATTTCCGCCATCATGCATCTAGCACCACCACCGCCGACTCGTTCAATTGTCGGAATCGAAACTGGCAAGAGTTCGCAGTATTGTTCCAACGTTGTGACTTGCTCTTTAGCTAATGAATCCAACGCGTTTGTCGAAAGCACGAGAAATGTTTTTCCGTCATCACCTGAAACCGCGAGCATATTGCCAGCGAATCGGTTCATCTGTTCGAAGCTGATATCGACTATCTCCAGACCGCCTTCATTCAAGGCTTCGATAACCCGTGCTTTTTCTTCTTGACCCACAATGCTTTCGAGACAAATGACGGCAAAGCCCGGGCCAATACACATCATTACGTTTGTGTGATAGATTGAGTTGCCGTTAGCATCGAGGCCGCGAAAACTAATCGGGCGATAGTCCAAAGTTTGTGAAACTTCATCGAAAAGCTCTGCATCTGTGCGCGGCGAAATGCACGCATAGGCTGTTTTGCTCGCATGGTCGAAAACCATGCTGCCGGTGCCTTCGAGAAAGCGGCCCTCGTTTTCAAAATGCGAGAGATCGATGATCTTTTCGACGAGAAATTCCTGTCCGAGAGTTTCAATAATATCCATACGCCTCTCGCTGCGGCGGGTCGTTGCGCACATCGGATAGAGAATAACAGTCCCATCCGCGTGAAACGACACCCAGTTATTCGGAAACACCGCATCATCTTTCTGAGGCATTTCAGTGTCCTCAAAGACTCGTATATTGATGCCTTTTGAATGCAGAGTTTCCGCAAACAGATCACATTCTGCAAGAGCGAGTTCCGTGACATATATTACATCTACATCGTCAGTTTTGTGTTGAAATTCGTTTGATTCAGCGGTCTCGGGGTTATACCCAAAATTCTGCGGGCGGATGAGAAGTATATTTCGGGCGGATAGTGCTATCGGTATCATCGCTCATTTGTCTGCATTTTTTTGTGAATCTTCGGCGCGCTGACAGGAACGATCTGAGCAACCGGTTTTCTTTCCCTTCCGTAGACGATTAAGAAACTCTTTCCGCGCTGCACTTCCTTAAGTATCCACGACAATTTAGCCTTAAATTCAGTGACTGAAAAGCTCTTCATAAAAATGGCTAGTAATGATAACGACAGGCGAGAATTCTGATCTTATCCGACAGAACCCGATAAACAATGCGATGTTCTTGGTCTATGCGTCGCGACCAGCAACCGGCGTATTGGTGTTTGAGGGGTTCAGGTTTGCCAATCCCGTTAAAAGGATCGCGTTCTATATCAAGCACCAATTCAACAATACGAAGCGCCTTTTTACGGTCTTGTTTGATCCACCATGCAAGGTCTTCGAACGCATTAATGTCAAATTCCAAGTTTCTCTCGGACATCTTCGAACTTAATTCCTTTCTCTCGTTCTTTTGCTTCCAAAATACGCTCTTTCATCTTGACGCTTTTCAGCAAATAGGCCGTTTCCTTCTCGGATTCGATCTCGTCCCACAATTCAATTGGGACAATCACACCCACTGGCTTTCCGCTTGCATCTGAAATGTATTGAACTTCTGTCATTGTATGATTTTATCAGAAATTACTTGGTTATTTCCAAAATTGCCACCATCGTTTTGAACGCAGAGTCTTAACACGCTCAATCGCTCGCACATTCATTAGGGTCTCGAACTGATCAAAATACGATGAGCGTTGTAAGATGCCTGCATCAATTAGTGGAACATTACCTGTGATGACATAAAATGAATTATCTTCCTCCAAAATATCGCCATTATTTATTGCATCTTGAAAAATCGACAAGAGTTGATCGTAAGTAATACGTCCCGCATCCGCGTCGTTGATTGCTATCTCTAACATTTTAGTAATTAGTGGCATAAGTGCATCAAGCGAATGAACTACTAATCGGCGAACGCAACGCTCAGTTGTTTTAGTTTCATCGAATCGCTCGCGTCTATATCTTCAACGCCTTCACGGTTTACATAATTGTAGAGAATGTCACGCTGCTGTGGTGTGAAGCCGGCTTCGCGGATCTGGTAGCGGAGGTCGCGTTCGTTGGCGCAGGTCGAGGCTCCGGCCGCGGAGACGACGTTTTCTTCGATCATGATCGACCCCATGTCGTCGGCGCCAAATCGTAAGGCAGTCTGGCCGAGTTTTAGGCCTTGTGTTAGCCACGAAGCCTGGATGTGCTGGATGTTGTCGAGAAAGAGACGCGATACGGCGAGCATTTGCAGGTAATCGATACCGGTTGGCTCTTCCTTGATCTTGCGGCCGAGCGCTGTGTTTATCTCGCCTTGGTTGAGATCGGGATGCGGGTGCCAACCAGTGTCCGGCATGGCGATCTTGATACCTCTTCCGCGACTCGCGCCGCCGGTTGGAACGGAGATTTCCCAGGCTTCCGGTACACTCATCTGAAATAGTGAC
>JANMDA010000249.1:0-5507 GCA_031376085.1 Chloracidobacterium sp. | reverse complement strand
ACTCTGAACGGATAGACTTGGTTTATGGCAGTACCCTTTACAAAACCGGAGCCATCATTCGCCACGTCTATTTTCCTGAGAGCGGAATTGTGTCATTGCTGTCCGCCGTCGATGGCAATCAGACGCTCGAAGTCGGCATCGTCGGGAGTGAAGGGATGGTCGGAGTTCCGGCATTTCTCGGAGCAACAACCTCAAACAATATCGCTCTTGTGCAAGGCGCGGGCTTCGCTTTGCGAATGACGACGGCGGATTTTGTCAAAGAGTGCGAAACGAGCAACAAATTGCAGCAAGTATTGAAACGCTTTGTCCAATCGCTAATGGCCCAAACGGCGCAGTCGGCGGCCTGCAACCGTTTTCATCCTGTCGAATCTCGCATGGCCCGTTGGCTTCTGATGACAAACGACCGTATGAAAACTGGCGTATTTCAGATCACACAAGAATTTTTATCGAACATGGTCGGTGTCCGACGTGAGGCGGTCAATAAAACAGCGAGGAGTTTTGACGAACGCGGTTTGATCAGCTATCACCGCGGCTCATTGTCGATCCTCGATGTAAAAGGCTTGAAAGCTGTCGCCTGTAACTGCTATAAGATCATTTCAAAAAGCGATCCAAATTACGAAGCGGTCGCCAATAAGGCCAACAACTAATTCCACAGCAGAAACAGTAATGATGTGATTCTGGGGTTTGTCGAAGTTTGCATTGGCTAACCGGCCCCTCGCACTTACGCGTTCGGTACATACGCCTTAGTGTTCTATCGCACTAACTTAGTATTATATCGCACTAAGAGGTATCTATTTTTGTTGTTTTGATATATTGTGTAGAGCATGCCTCCAAACTTAAAGGCTAACCCCGCTCTGAAGAATCACTTGCTTGCCGCTCTGCCGGCAGTTGAATTCGACCGAATAACTACTCACCTCGAACCCGTGTCGCTCAAACTCGGCAAAGTGATGCACGAAAGCGGCGATAAGATGGAGTATGTCTATTTTCCTACGACGGCGATAATGTCTCTGCTCTATGTAATGGAGAACGGCGCTACGGCCGAGATCGGCATTGTAGGCAATGATGGCATACTCGGCGTAGAACTGTTTATGGGCGGCGAGACGACGACCAACAGGGCCATTATCCAGAGTGCAGGCGATGCCTTCAAAATGGATACAAAGTCGATGAAGGCCGAGTTCACGCTCGGAGGTGTGTTCCAAAAAATGCTGCTGCGCTACACACAGGCATTAATGGCCCAGATCTCACAGACGGCAGTTTGCAACCGCCTACATTCGGTTGACCAACAGCTTTGCCGCTGGCTGCTCCTCAGCCATGACCGCCTGGACTCGGATAAATTGGTGATGACGCACGACCTGATCTCAAACATGCTCGGCGTTCGCCGCGAAGGGGTAACGTACGCCGCCCAAAAGTTGGCAAAGCGAGATTTAATAAAAAACGTTCGCGGCTCCATCACGGTACTTAACCGAATGGGCCTGGAAGACACCGTCTGCGAATGTTACAGGGTCGTCAATACCGAATACAACCGTCTCCTCGGACTGGGGATGAACCGAACCTTCGCGTAATTTCTTTTTCACTTCCTGGTGCGTTAGAGCACCGACAAGTGGATGCTAAGAAGATTACTCTTGTCGCAGTGCACTTAAAAACGTTGTCGCCATACAGGCCAACAAATCCTAGACGGCGAACGAATGAATCTCCCACTAATGGAAGAAGTAACCAAGAAAGCCCAAAAAGCCAAAAAAGACGACCAGCCAAGTTTGTTGGGTTCTAGGGAGGAATGACAAGATGAATGCAATTCAGCACCACAAGTTTAGAACGAAGAAGACGGCCGAATCGTTAGTCGGCCGTCTTTTCTTCAAGGGGGGACGAACTGTTGGCAATGAATACTGACAACAGAGCAAATGCATTTACCATATCGTTAGAGTGATCTTCTTAGCCTTCCGTTGTCAACGATTCTCCCCTACCCGATATTGAGACACTATTAAGGAAACACTAATTACGCAAAAATAAAGTGGGAGCCGGTCGATTATGAATCGACCGCCTTTCGTCTTGAATTATATTGGTTGGTTATGAATAGCAGCAACGGTAGATTAACCCTTGTAACTTGCACTTGTCGGTGCTCTAACACACTGTTACCTACTTTTATTCGGAGTGGCGACTTCCGGCGTGACTGGTTATAACAAAGATTGGGTCAGGCCTGCAAAGATTGGGGTCAGGCCTGCGATTCTGCGATTTTTTCATACTCCTTTTCAATCATGGCAATGGCGTAAGCAAGCTTTGCTTCTGTATCCGGTCACGTTGTCTTGAGAATTCAAAGAAAAAAGGCTTCGTCTTGACCGATGAAGCCTTTTATGATTAAAACAACCAGTGGATAAGGTAGTAAATTCCAAAACCGATGCCGGTAATCAGCAAAAGCAGCGCCGCGATCAAACCAGCGATCACAAGCTTGAATTTTGCATAACGTTTGTCATCAGGCGGAGAAAGCTGGTTTTGCGGAAAATATGGCGGAGGTCTGTTTAACATAAGTAAGTTGTTATGAGTATGCTCTTTCCATCCGTAACTCTCAACTCTTCACTTCTCGACTATCACGGCAGCGATTCCTGTCTTCCTATATTCTATGCGATAATATTCACGTTTTGATCAAAATTCTACTTACAGGAATATTTATGAAACGCATACTTTCGATATTTGGTTTCGTTGTGCTGGCAGCTTTTGTAGTTTCTGCCCAGCTGACTTTTAACGTAAACGATCTTCTTAATGTAAAACGCATAAGCGATCCGCAGCTTTCGCCGGACGGCAAGACCGTTGCATACACCGTCGGCATCCTCAGTAAAGAGGCAAACAAGGTCGTCAATCAGATCTGGACGATGAATGTTGACGGCAGCAGACAAAAACAGATCACAACCGGCACGTCGTCCAGTTCATCTCCGCGATGGTCACCCGACAGTAAGTGGCTCGCATTCGCTACCGGCGGCCAGATCTGGACGATGAAGCCCGATGGCAATGACAGAAAAGTGGCCACATCGATCTCGACCGGTGCAGGACAACCTGTTTGGTCGCCCGTCGGCAATTGGATCGCTTTTATTTCAGACGTTTATCCGGAATGTTCGTCCGACAACTGCAATAAAGCCGAAGATGACAAAGCGGAAAACAGCAAAGTCAAGGCTCATGTGACTGACCGTTTGCTTTTCAAACATTGGGTCGAATGGCGCGACCGCAAACGAACCCATCTTTTTGTGGTTTCCGCCAAAGGTGGCCCGGCTCGCGACGTGACACAGGGCGACTTTGACTCACCGCCATATGCTGCTGCCTCCGGCGTCGATTATGCGTTTTCACCGGACGGTTCGAGCATCGCTTATCTTAGAAATCCTGACAAAGTTGAGGCGACATCAACGAACAGCGACATTTACATTACAAAGATCGCTGGCAGCGACGGTGCCGCTAAGAATATCACTACCGGAATGAATGGCTACGAAGCATCGCCGGTCTACACTTCCGACGGCAAATATTTGCTTTTCCGTTCGCAGGCGACGGCGACATTTGAGTCCGACCGCTGGCGCCTTATGCGATACAACCCGCAGAACGGCGAAATTGTTGAGCTTACAAAAGGCTTTGACCAGTATGTAGATGAAATGATAGTTTCACCGGACAGCAAAACAGTCTATTTCACCGGTGGCGAAAGCGGCAGATCGCCGATCTTCAGCGTTCCGGTCGAGCCCGATTTTCGGCTGCGGATCGCGACACATGTTAAGAAAGTCGTTGACGGTGTTTTTGCCGGCAGCCTGAATATTACTCCCGACGGTAAGTCGCTTGTCTTTGCGGCAAGTTCAATGGCTTCGCCGGCTGATATTATGCGTGTCAACACGGATGGCAGCGGTCTAATGCCACTAACTACAGCCAATGTCTCGGGACTTTCAGCATTCGCCCTGCAAAAGCCTGAGGAAATGAATTGGAAAGGCGGACTAGGGCAAAATATTCACGGCTTTTTACTAAAGCCTTCGAAATTCGATCCTGCAAAAAAATATCCGCTGATCGTTCTCATTCACGGAGGGCCTCAGGGTGCGTGGGGCGATAGTTGGGGCTATCGTTGGAATCCACAGGTTTTCGCAAATCAGGGCTATGTTGTATTTATGCCGAATCCGCGTGGTTCGACCGGTTACGGACAGAAATTTGTAAATGAAATATCGGCCGATTGGGGCGGCAAGGCATATACCGACATTATGAACGGTGTCGCCGAAGTCACTAAGAAACCCTTTATCGACAAAACGCGTATCGGTGCGGCAGGAGCAAGTTATGGCGGTTACATGGTCGACTGGCTGCTCGGGCATAATAATGATCCTCGATTCAAATTCAAAACTTTCGTCTCGCACGCAGGTGTCTATAACCTTGAAAGCATGGCTACCGCAACCGAAGAGCTGTGGTTTGTAAGCTGGGAATTCAAAGGCTTCCCTTGGCAAAACAGGACACAGTATGAACGATGGTCACCAAACCGTTATGCTGCAAATTTTTCAACGCCGACGCTCGTTACAGCGGGCGAACTTGATTACCGGGTTCCCGTTGATCAGAGTTTGCAGCTATTTACTACCCTGCAACTGAAAGGCGTTGATTCAAAGCTGATCGTTTTTCCCGACGAAGGCCATTGGATATTAAAACCGCAAAATTCCGAGTTTTGGTATAACAATGTAATGGACTGGTTTGGAAAACACTTAAAACAATAGTCTCCAATTTATGAAATCTGCAAGGTATTTTTCATTTTTAGCCGCGGTCATGATGGTCGCGGCTTTTTCCGCATTCGGACAAAGGCCAAATGTCAATTTCAATCGCCCACAGACTTTCGACGCTCAGCATTACACGATCCGCGCAAGTTTTGATCGTGTTAAAGGAAAGGTTTTTGGAGATACTACTGTTTCGCTAAAACCCTTAACACCAGATTTTCGAGTGGTCGAACTCGATGCTGTCGGCCTTGTGTTCGAGTCAGTACAACTTGATCCGTCCGCTATTGATCTGCAATACAAAACGCATCTCGGCAAAGTTTCCGTGACTCTCGATAAGGCTTACGGTCCTGATGATCTGATCACGATCCGCCTTAAATATTCAGCGACACCAAATAAAGGTGTTTATTTCGTAAATGGCGACGAAAACCATTCGTCGCAGATATGGTCGCAGGGTGAGGCGGAAGAAGCACGTTATTGGTTTCCATCGTTCGATTTTCCCAGCGACAAAGCCACGAGCGAAGAATATCTGACCGCTGAGAAAGGAGAAACCGTTGTCGGCAATGGTCAATTTCTCGGAAAGCTCGAAAACACCGATGGGACCGTAACCTGGCATTACAAAATGCCTGTGCCGCATTCGACTTACCTTGTGTCGTTCGTCATCGGAAAATACTCGAAGGTCGAAGACCGTTACAAGCAAACGCCCCTCGGTTTTTATGTTTACCCCGGTCAGGAAGCCAGCGCTGTAAAGGCTTTTGGCGACACGAAAAACATGATCCGCGTTTACGAAGAGCTGAC
>JANMDA010000216.1:0-4953 GCA_031376085.1 Chloracidobacterium sp. | reverse complement strand
ATAACGATCGCGACCTCGCACGTTGAGTATGAGACGGCGAATCGCCACTACGCACACGTCGACTGCCCGGGCCACGCTGATTATGTCAAGAACATGATCACGGGTGCCGCCCAGATGGACGGAGCGATCCTCGTTGTCGCCGCGACGGACGGCCCGATGCCGCAGACACGCGAGCACATTTTGCTTGCACGTCAGGTTGGAGTGCCTTCGATGGTCGTCTTTATGAACAAGTGCGATTCGGTCGATGATGCAGAACTCTTAGAATTGGTCGATATGGAGATCCGTGAACTGCTCAGCTCATACGAATTCCCCGGCGACGACACACCGATCACACAAGGATCAGCATTGAAAGCCCTCGAAGGTGATGCCGCATGGGAAGGAAAGATCGACGAGCTGATGCAGACAGTGGATGATTTCATCCCGACACCGGCCCGCGAAATGGACAAGCCGTTCCTGATGCCGGTTGAGGACATCTTTACGATCCAGGGCCGCGGAACAGTGGCAACGGGCAGAATCGAGCGTGGACAGATCAACGTTAACGACCCGGTCGAGATCGTCGGTATCAAAGACACGAGAAACTCTGTCGTAACCGGCGTCGAAATGTTCAAGAAGCTTCTCGATTCGGGTATGGCAGGCGACAACGTCGGACTTCTGCTGAGAGGTGTTGAGCGAAAAGAGATCGAACGCGGCCAGGTCATCGTCAAGCCCGGCTCGATCACGCCGCACACTAAGTTCAAGGCCGAAGCATACGTTCTGACCAAGGAAGAAGGCGGACGGCACACACCGTTCTTTACGGGCTACCGCCCGCAGTTCTACTTCAGAACAACGGACGTGACAGGTGTTGCACATCTTCCCGCAGGAGTCGAGATGGTCATGCCGGGCGACAACATCCAGATGGAGATCGAGCTTATCGCCCCGATCGCGATGGAAAAAGGCCTCCGCTTCGCTATCCGCGAAGGCGGAAGAACAGTCGGTGCAGGAACGGTTTCGGAAGTAGTGGAATAACGAGGATTTATGCCGAGAGATAACATAATTTTACAGTGCACCGAGTGCAAAGAGCGCAATTACGTGACGACAAAGAATAAAAAGAACACGCCGAACAGGCTTGAGCTTAAAAAGTTTTGCCGTCGCTGCCGCTGCCATAGAGTGCATAAGGAAAATAAATAGTCTGGAGTCAACGGTCTGGAGTCTTAAGCAGGATTTACTTTTCCTGCTCACGACTTAAGACTCGCCACTCACGGCTCGACAAAGGGGTATGGTGTCAATGGTTAGCATGGAGGTCTCCAAAACCTTAGGTGCGGGTTCGAGTCCTGCTACCCCTGCCATATTGATATTATTTAGGAGATAAATACGTGTCAGAAGCAGTAGCCCACGGGCAAGCGAAACATAAAGAAGGAATGGGTGAGTTTATCCAAAAAACTCGCGCTGAATTGGACAAGACTACATTTCCTTCGTCGGACGATGTCAAAAGCACGACCATTATCGTTATCGTCAGCGTGATGTTCTTTGCGGCGTATTTGTTTCTTGTCGATCAAGGCTGGGTTTACTTTTTGGAAGCTCTCACATGGGCGATCAACCAGATCGCCGGAGCTTAAGGATATTTGAGATGAAGCAGTGGTATTTTATCCACACTTATTCGGGGCATGAGAATAAGGTCGTCGAGAGCCTGTACGCGAGAATTCGCGATATGGAACTCAGCGAACAGATAACCGAGGTTTTGCTGCCGAAAGAAAAAGTCGTCGAGATGCGCGGCAACAAGGAGTATGTCTCGGAACGTATGTTCTATCCGGGTTATGTGCTCGTCGAGATCGAGTGCGGAGACAATAAAAAGCCGCCTGATAACGTATTTCACGCGATCAAATCGACGCCGAAAGTGACCGGATTTTTGGGCGGTAAAGACCCAACTCCGCTGACGCAGGAGGAGGTCGATCAGATCGTCCGCAATATCGAGGTCGCGACTGAAAAGCCGAAACCGAAGTTCACTTACGAGGTCGGAGAGGTGGTCAGGATCAAGTCAGGGCCGTTCGCAAGCTTTACCGGCAAGGTCGAAGAGGTCAACGAAGACAAGAGCACTTTGAAGGTCTCGATCACCATTTTTGGACGTTCGACACCTTACGAATTGAGTTTCTTAGAGGTTGAAAAGGTTACGTTTGCAGAAGAAGAATAAATGAGGACATTCCCGTAAGGGATCGTTAATCGAAAATGGCAAAGAAGATAGAAGGTTACATTAAGTTACAGATTCCTGCCGGTAAGGCGAATCCGGCGCCGCCGATCGGCCCGGCACTCGGCCAGCACGGTGTGAATATCATGGAGTTTTGCAAGGCGTTCAACGCCAAGACGCAAAACGACGACCCGGATATGAAGGTTCCGGTCGTAATTACGGTTTATGCGGATCGTTCGTTCTCATTTGAAACGAAAACGCCGCCTGCGGCCGATCTTTTGCGAAAGGCTTCGGGGATCGCAAAGGGATCGGGCAAAGCAAACCGTGAGAAAGTCGGCTCGATCTCAAAATCGAAGATCGAGGAGATCGCCAAATTGAAGATGGTCGATCTCAACACGTCCGACCTCGCCGCAGCAATGCGGACTATCGAGGGAACGGCGAAGTCGATGGGACTGACGGTAGAGTAGGCAGTTAGCTGTAGGCAGTTGGCAGTGGTTTTTACTGCCTACGGCCAACCGCAAACCGCCAACATTTAAGAAAGGGAGAGCAACAAGATTGCTCGCTAACACCTGGAGGTAAAATGAAAAGAGGCAAGAAATACCTTGCGGCCTTTGAAAAAATTGAGCCGCATAAAAAGCACACACTTGAAGAAGCGGTGTCAAAATTGAAAGAGATCGCGTTTGCGAAATTTGACGAAACCGTCGAACTGACAATGTGGTTGGGCGTTGACCCGCGAAAGGCCGATCAGCTTGTTCGCGGCACGATCGTTCTGCCGCATGGCTTAGGCGGAACGGCGAAAAGGATCATCGTGATCGCTCAGGGCGACAAGATCAAGGAAGCCGAAGATGCCGGGGCCGATATGGCCGGCGGCGACGAGCTCGTAGAAAAGATCAAAGGCGGCTGGCTCGACTTTGACGCTTTGATCGCAACTCCCGACATGATGGGCAAGGTCGGCCAACTTGGTAAGGTCCTCGGCCCTCGAGGCCTGATGCCAAATCCAAAAACAGGAACGGTGACGATGGACGTTAAAACCGCCATCGAAGAAACCAAGGCAGGTAAGGTCGAATACCGCGTCGATAAGACGGGCGTTATTCACTCGCCGGTTGGCAAAGTGTCATTTGACGAGGCAAAACTCGCCGAGAACGCAAAGGTTTTGATTACCGCCGTGATGAAGGCAAAACCGACCACGGCAAAGGGCCGTTATCTAAAGAAAATTAACTTGGCCGCAACGATGAGTCCGGGCGTTCTGCTCGACGAGCTTGCGTACGCATAAGTGAGGAGCGTTTAAGAGATGAAAACAAGAGAGACAAAACAAAAAGATCTGGTCGCTATCACTGCGTCGCTTGCCGCTTCCAAATCTGCGATGGTCGTCAGCTTTACCAAAGTGACGGTAAATAAAGATCAGGAATTCCGTGCACGACTGCGTGAAGCGGGAGCAAAGTATGAGGTTGTAAAAAATACTCTCGCGCGTATCGCCGTTAAAGGCACGCAGTTTGAAGATGCAACCGAGCATTTCAAGGGCGTGACCGCGATCGCGTGGACCGAGAACGATCCGGTCGTTCTTTCGAAAGCAATTTCGAAGTTCATGAAGGACAACGCCGACATTTACACGTTCAAGACGGGCGTTGTCGATGGCAGGCTGATCGATCTCACACAATTGACGACGATCGCAAATCTGCCCTCGAAGGAAGAGCTTATTTCCAAGCTTTTATGGGTGCTCAACAGCTCAGCCGAACGCCTGGTGACGGTCATTAACGCCGTGCCGCGTGATCTGGCAATCGTGATCAAGCAGATCGGCGATAAGGAAGATCGAGTCGCGGCTGCTCCGGCAGCAGAAGCAAAGGCTGAAGAGCCAACGGCGGCCCCGGTTGTCGAAGCGGCTCCTGCCGAAGCGGAAGTTGTGGCCGAGGCTCCGGCAATGGAAGAAGCCCCGGTCGTAGAGGTTGAAGCTGCTCCGGCAGAAGAAACTCCCGCAGAGGTTGAGGCCGCGGCGGAAACTCCGATTGAAATTGAAGCTGCTCCGGCTGCGGAAGATGCTCCGGTCGCAGCAGAAGCGGCAGAAGAAGATATATTGGAACTTCCGTCTGAAGACAAGGCGGAATAAGAAAGTTTTTGAATTTCAAATCTAAGATTTGAAATTTAATTTTTTGGCCGTACTCTAGGAAAGCGAGCCGAGTGATTTGTCAGGTCACATAGGCGTCGGACAGTGAATTGAGGTGATGCAACCCTGAATTTTGTTGTCCCTGGGTTCTAGCGGCGGAAAAAGGCAAAAGAAAAAAGGCAAAAGGTAAAAATGCCGGTGTCTGAAAACTAAGCCTGATCATAAAAATACAAGTTCGGTAAAGAAGGCCAATAGGCATTGAATTTTACCTTTTTACTTGTTTACAGAACCCTAAATTAGGAGATATAAGAAAATGGCAGTTACAAAAGATGATGTGGTTGAGTATTTGAAAGGAATGACGCTTCTCGAAGCGTCTGAACTAGTCAAGGAACTCGAAGAAGTATTTGGCGTATCGGCAGCCGCTGCGGCAGCTCCGATGATGATGGCAGCTGGAGCAGGTGCCGGCGATGCTGCTCCTGCGGCTGAGGAAAAGGATTCGTTTGACGTGATCCTCTCGGGGGCGGGCGGCAACAAGATCGCTGTCATCAAGGTAGTTCGCGAAGTCGTCGCCGGCTTGGGCTTGAAAGAAGCCAAGGATCTCGTCGACGGCGCCCCGAAACCCTTGAAAGAAGGCGTTTCAAAGGCCGAAGCCGAAGAGATCAAGACCAAGCTGACGGAAGCCGGAGCGACC
>JANMDA010000183.1:0-3426 GCA_031376085.1 Chloracidobacterium sp. | reverse complement strand
GAGGGCGCCGGACTTCTTTCCGGCAAACCGCGTTTCCAAACCGGCGACAAAATCCTCAGGCGGCAGCTTGCCGTCGCGAGTCATTTCGCGAAGGCTCTGCAAAGCTTGTTCCTCGCTTTGCTGGGCCGAACAGCCGACGGTAAAAAGGATGGGTAAAAGAGAAATGCAGATCGACAACTTAACAAGTTTATATAGCATGTGTTTATCGGGATAGGAATAAAATCGGAAACGGGTGACTGAGCGACTTGCCGCAATTATTTACTGGTAAAAACAGCCTGCGGATTATCTCTTGCGATCGAAAGCAGCTTGAGTGCCGCATCCGACGGTTTCCGCGAGCCTTGTTCCCAAGCCTGAACGGTTTTAACAGAAACATTCAGATACATTGCAAAAACCGATTGAGAAAGCTTTGTTCGGGACCGGATTTTTGCGATCTCCGAACTAGTCAATTTCTTAGGCGGGCGCGGCAGCGTTGTTACGCGAAGATCGCACCTTTTCCCCTGGGCATGTTCGAGGCCTTCGATCATCGATTGTTTTAGTTCCTCAAAAAATTCATTAGCCATATTATTATTCACCATAGATATCTTTGTATTGCCTGACAATCGCAGCTAATATTTTCCTTTCTTCGCTTGAGAGATCGGTCTTTTCATTTTTTGGATACAACATAAATAGATAGATCGTCTCAACTCGTTCTAAATAGAGATAAATGTAACGAAAACCACCGCTTTTACCCTTTTGATCCGCGAAGATCAGCAATTCTTGCTTTTCTCGCACCACCGCAACCTTGGATGACTTCACCGCACTTGGGGTTTTCGAGAAGGTCGGCTTGAATAGCAAACAGCGTATTCAGATCGGCCAGTTTGTCGAGCCGTTTCCGGAAAGTTGCAGTTTCCACAAAATGCAAAAGTACATCATTCGTCATATTTGATTATACTACTCAGTGGGATAGCAGGCAAGCATATCTAAGAGAACTTATATATCAAGGACCCAGAATGTTTTCATTTCCAAATTAGAAAAATCCGTAATATCATAACAAACAAAGCAGACGATTTAGGAGTCAATTTGTATGAACAAATTTTGGACGGTAATTGCGATCTTATTATTCTGTGCGGCGAGCACGTTTTCGCAAGCTGTCAAACCCAGTCCGCCCGGCGAAGACGACGTTGTAAGGATTTCGACAAATCTTATCCAGATGGATGTTACCGTGACGGATTCTAAGGGTAATCCACTCGCGGACTTAAAGCCCGAAGAAGTTGAAATATACGAGAACGGTAAAAAGCAGGACATCACAAATTTCTCATTTATCTTAAATCTTCTGCCGACGACTTCGAAGTCGGCTCCGAGTGAGAAAAAGCGCGATCCGGGACTTCCGCCGCCGGAACTTGGGCGAGAAAATGTAAAACGCACGATTGCGTTGCTGGTGGACGATCTAACCCTTTCCCACAGCAATACCTTTTTTACAAAAGAGGCGTTGAGAAAATTTGTCAACCATCAAATGCAGGACGGCGACATGGTGGCGATCATCCGGACAAGCGGAGGCATAGGCGCGCTGCAACAGTTCACCAATGACAAGCGTCGGCTGTTGGCGGCTATCGATAAACTGCAATTTAATATGGTTGTTTCATCGAGAAGCAGCGCATTCAATCCGATTGCATCCACGCTTGAAGAAGAAGTCAACAATCGAGGAAGGGGAGGCAGGGACGAAGATATTATTGGCAAAACTCAGTCCGACAAAGAGTTTCAAAACGAAGCAAACGAATTTCGCGAATCGATCTATGCCGCCGGAACGCTCGGAGCGATCAATTATGTGATCCGAGGGATGAGAGATCTGCCCGGGCGAAAATCTATAATGCTTCTTTCGGAAGGTTTCAAGTTGCTCTCTCGGCGAGCAGATCGAGCGGCGGAGCCGTCTAGTATTCTCGATTCGCTCCACCGGCTGATTGATCTGGCGAACCGCGCGTCGGTCGTGATCTACACGATCGATGTCCGGGGCGTAACATTCGATGGCTTGACGGCGGCTGACAATACAAGCGGTTTGACCGTCGAGCAGATCGAAGGCCGTTTGGATGACCGAAGTAATGAGACGCTAGATACTCAGGACGGACTGCGCTACCTTGCCAAGGAAACGGGCGGGCTTGCTTACTTTCAAAACGATATCGGATATGGAATAAGAAAGGTCCTCGACGATCAGAGTTATTACTTGATTGGTTATCAACCCGATCCGGAAACGTTCGATCCGAAAAAGAATCGTTTTAATAAGATTCAGGTGAAGGTGAAACGACCTGACGTAAAAGTCCGTTACCGAAGCGGTTTTTTTGGTTTTTCCGAGGAACAGATCGCAAACTCCAAGATCAGTCCTAATCAGGCCCTTTATAATGCCCTAACGTCGCCATTTGCTGTTAACGATATTTCGCTGCGTCTCAATGCTTTGTTCGTGGCCGACAAAAAGCGAAATGAATACCTGAGCGCCTTTCTGCACATCGGGGCAAAAGATTTGACTTTTGTGCACGATCAGGACGGAAATTATAAAGCAACTTTCGATTTAATTGCATCGAGTTTTGGCGCAAATGGCATGCTGCGCGACGGCATGCGGAGTACTTACACTCTCAAGGCTACAGAAACCGAGTATCGGAAGCTACTCGGTCGCGGGATCGTTTATGATTTTGCATTCAAGCTCAAAAAGCCCGGCGCTTATCAGGTCCGAGTGGCAATTCGCGACAACGCGACTAATCGGGTAGGCTCAGCTAATCAATTCATTGAAGTTCCAAATATTAAAAAGAAGAGATTGGCTCTTTCAGGCTTAATGCTTGAAAATATGGAATATGCCGTTTGGCAAAAGTTCGACACGTTCACTCCGCAAGAGGCATTAAATCTAGTTGACCCGCTGGCCGATACAGCGGTTCGCCGCTTTCAGCCGGGAAGCGTTCTAACGTATTCTGCGGATGTTTTTAATCCCAAATCTGATGCCGCCGGAAAATTGTCTCTGACCTCGCAGGTCAAGATTTTCAGCGATCAAGACCTCGTGTTTGAAGGCAAGCCGTTCCTAAAGGAATACACCACCGAACAGGCGGCCGACGGAATCACGGCCAGGGGAACAATCCGGTTGGCCACCAGTCTTAAGCCTGGCAATTATACGCTACAATTTATTGTGACTGACAATAACGCTGACGAGAAACGCAGAGTGACAAACCAATTCGTGTCGTTTGAGATAATTAATTGAAGAAAAACGAGATAATCGAATGAGAGATACTTCTGACACAAGATACTGCGATTCAAAATTTGGAACATTTGCCGGTGGATTGGCGATTATAATTGTCATCCTTGCTTTTTCGCAGTTTGCTGACGCGCAGACGCCCACGAAACAGTCAAGTCCGACTCCTGAAGATGACGATGTCGTCAAAATATCGACGAGCCTGATACAGATCGACG
>JANMDA010000138.1:0-6069 GCA_031376085.1 Chloracidobacterium sp. | reverse complement strand
CAGGATCCGCTCCTGTTGATAACGCTTTATGGCGCCTGTTTTGACGCCAAAATACCAAGCGGCAGGAATAAAGATAGCTGCGGCGACGACCGCCAGCACAACATACCGAACTTTTACTCCGGAGAGAAAAAACATTGCGGCCAGTATCGGAAAATATGTGATCGCTTGTCCCGCATCGGGTTCCAGCAGGATCAGTGCGACCGGCCCGGCAAAAATGGCCCCGCCGATCATCATTTCTCGAAGGCTAAGTGATTTTGCCTTTCTTGCACCGAAGTATTTTGCAAGCATCAGCACGGTTGGTATCTTTACAAATTCGGAGGGTTGAAATTGTCCTATCAACGGCAGTTTCAGCCAGGCTTTTTGTCCATTTACCTGAACGCCAAGTGGAGTTAGCACGAGAAATAACATGACCAGCCCTGCAATATAAAATACAGGCGCGGAATCGATAATTCGCCGGTAGTCATTAAACGCGACCACTAGAAAAGCAAACAAAGCGATACCAATTCCGATGATCTGTTTTGACCAATAGCTCTCGCCCGGCAGTGCGTTGTGTATTTGCCAAACTCCAAACGCCGAGATAGCTAATGCCAATAAAGCAGTGGGCCAATCAAAATCCCGAAGGTCACGTTTTTCGATGATTGCAACCATTTGCTAATTCTTCGCGATCTCCTTTTCGTCACTCTTTTGCGGCGGACGCCTTGATAGGTATGATTCGTATATCGCTTTCGCAGCCGGAGCTGCATTGGCGGCGCCAAATCCTGAATTTTCTATAAGCGCTATCACCGAGATCTCGGGTTTGTAAGCAGGTGCAAAGCTGACAAACCAAGAGTGGTCTTTGTTCTTACCTACATCTTTTCCGACCTCACTAACCTGAGCAGTTCCCGTTTTCCCGGCGATCTCCCAATTTGCCATTCGGATCGATCCTGCCGTGCCGCCGCCGTTAACAACGCCCCACATTCCTTTCAGAACTATGTCCCACTGATCTATTGCAAGCTCGATCAGCTTTGGTTCAGAATGTTGATAAGCAAAGCCGGCCCGTCTGGGAATATAATTAATGTCGCCTTCTTTGCCAACTGCCGCGATGGGCTTAAATTCTTTTAGAAAATGCGGTATATATTCTTTCCCGCGCATACCGACGCTCGATACAGCACGGAGCATCGAGATTGGAGTGACAACAACAGTGTCCTGTCCGATCGATGCGTAAACTGTGCGGATGTCGTTCCATTTACCTTCGTGTTTTAGGATATAGGCCATCCAGGATTTCGGCGTCTGCGGCACTTTTTCATTTGGCAGATCGATGCCCGACCTCTTGTCAAAGCCAAACGTCTCGATCATCTTGATAATTCCCTCGATACCCATTTTCATGCCCAAACGGTAATAATAACCATCGCATGATTTAGTGATCGCATATGGCAGCGCTGGCGAACCGTGGTTGCCCATGCAGCGGGTAAATTTGTTGCCGACCTTCAAGCCGCCGCCGCAAGCCAGGCTGGAGTGTGCGACCGTGATCGTTCCCTGCTGAAGAGCGGCAACCGATTCGGGGATCTTCCATGTAGAGCCAGGTGGATATCGTCCTTGTATCGCGCGATTATAAAGCGGGCGCTTTTCGTCCTGCCAATAAGCAGCGATCTGTGAGCGCCCTTCGCGTGTCGAACTGCCTCGAACAAAAATATTCGGATCGAATGACGGTGCCGAAGCCATTACAAATATCTCACCATTATTTGGGTCCATGGCAATAATGGTTCCGCGTTTGGTTGCCGAAGTAGCGAGTTGATGTTCAGCTTCGTTCTGCAGGTCAAGGTCAATTGTTGTCACAAGGTCCTGGCCTGACTGAGGTGAAACGACTTCGAGTTCACTCTGAACGCGTCCACGGCTGTCGACCAGAACTTTGCGATAGCCCGGTTTACCGCGCAGGAATTCGTCGTAATATTGTTCGAGTCCGCCCTTACCGACAATGTCGCCGGGGCGTAATCCTTTTTCTTTTGATTCTTCTTCTTCGAGCTGTTTTGGGCTAATCTCGCCGACGTAACCGAGAACATGCGCGAGCGTAGTGCCCAGAGGATAAAATCGCTGCGGCTGTAATTCGACCCGCAGTTCAGGAAACTCAAGCGAATGCGATTCGACCCAGGCAATGTCCTGCATGGCGGCATTTTCCTTTAGCACCATCGTCTCAAAGTCATTTTGTTTTTTGATCAGATTTAAACGTTCCACCACGAATTGCCGGTCGAGATTCAATCCGTGCGAATAATCGTCCACGCGATCGTTGACGTTGATAGATTTGAGCGGCTCGTTCGAAAGTACCAGGTTATAAGTCGGGCGGGAATCGACCAATAACTTACCTTTGCGGTCAAATATTGCGCCGCGCGGCGCCGGAATCGGGATAAGACGAACGCGCTGGTTTTCTGCCCTCTCGCTAAAGTAATCGCCTCTGACTATCTGGAGATAGTAGAGCCTCGCACCAAGAAGGGCCAATAAAATAAATGCGATCACCTGGATCGCACTGACCCGCATTCCCAAATTTTGAATATGATCGCCGATCTTCATTTTGCAATATTATTTATTGAGCCGGATCGGATTTCGCCGCCTTGTCAGACGTCGCGGGGTAAACATTTCGCGCTTTTTGCGTCTGACTTTATCTGTCCCAAAGTTTTGCAGGAATGCGTAAATTAAGGTCCCGACCGTAGTCGTTCCAATCAGCAAATAAGCTCCGCTGATCAGCACATCTCCAGAGGGAGCTTGTCCGAGTAAACGATGCAGCCAGTAATAAACGAGATAATTCAATAAACACGCACCAGCTAAGACGGGAATCCTCAGGATTAAGTTGTCCATATAGACCCGTCTGGCGATCTCCGAAATAATGTACGCGATAAGAGTTTTCGTAAAACCGTTTGCCCCAAGAAGTCCACCGCTCAAGGCGTCGGTTGTGATGCCCGCGATCGTGCCGAAAAGGATCGCTCTGATCGAATTTCGCTGCAGCGCGGCGTAAACAACTATGATCAACGGAAAATCGATGAAAGCCAGCGGTTCCCATACATTGCGCAGCGTTATCTGTAATAGAATCGCTACGATAAGTGAAATTGTTAGCTTTACACCTTCCATTCTCTTAACTCAGAATTCGAAACTTATTTCTTCTTAACTGCATTGGGCAGTGTTTGCTCAAATTCTGTTCTGGCGGGCGGCTCATAAAGCAGAATACCGACTTCCTGCATTGAACTCAGCCGCGCGGCTGGCCGGATCAATATTTGATGCGGCGTAGTTGCCGAGCCCTGGGCGACGCTCACGATCTCGCCTACTTTTAATCCCGGCGGAAATATGCCGTCCTGTCCCGTTGTAAAAACCGACTGGCCCGCCTGCACATCAATGTTACCCGGAACATATTTCATCTCAAGCAGATCTTTTTTGCTCGTTCCATTAACGACACCAAGCGCGTTTGATTCTCCGATCTGGCCGATCACCGCGCCCAAACCCGATTTATCACGGGTGATAAGGTCGACCTGCGAGGTCAACGGGCTGACGGCTGTCACGCGTCCGACAAGGCCGCCGTCGGTAACGACGGGCATATTGACGGTAACTCCATCTAAACTGCCGCGATTGACGATCGACGAATCAAACCAAACCGAAGGGTCGCGCCCGATTATTCGGGCCGTCAACACCTTGTATTTACTTTGCTCTTTTAATTGAAGAAAACCTTTCAGTCGGGTATTTTCCGCAGCAAGTTCTTCCTTTTGTTGTAGCTCAACTTCCAGTTCCTGAACGCGTTGCTTGAGAATGTCGTTTTCGCTTGCGGCCGATCTGAGATTTGAAATGGAGCTAAAGTAATTTGCGATTGCGGAAGAGACCGTCGTAACCGGTGATTGAACAAAGTCGGTGGTTGTCTGCGTCCAAACCCTGACCACTCTCTGCCCGGAATTGATCTCTCGGGCATCAAATGCCATAAGGACAAAATTCACTAAAAGAAGGGCGATCATCAGCCACGGCGTCAACCGCCAAACATCTTTTTGACTGCGTTCTACCATAAGTCGGGGAAGTCTGAACAGTCTAGGAAGTCTGGGAAGTCTCTTCGACTGTCTAGACTTCCTAGACGTTAAAGACTGTCTGGACTTAACTTCCTGTCATTAGAGAATTATCCCACTTAACGCGTTTGAGGAGTTCGAAATCTGAGAGCATTTTACCGGTGCCGAGCACGACCGAAGAGAGCGGATCGTCCGCGATAACAACTGGCAAACCGGTCTCGATCATCAATCGTTTGTCGAGATTTTTGAGCAGTGCGCCGCCGCCGGTCAAAACGATACCGCGTTCAACTATGTCAGCAGAGAGCTCCGGCGGGGTTCGTTCCAGTGCGACCCGCACGGCATTGATGATCGTCGAGATCGAGTCTGAGAGAGCCTCGCGGATCTCTTCGTCAGTCATTGTGATGGTCTTCGGAATTCCTTCGATAAGATTGCGGCCGCGCACATCCATCGAAAGCGGCTCCTCGAGCGGAAATGCGCTGCCGAGGGCGATCTTGATAGCTTCTGACGTGCGTTCGCCGATAAGTAAATTGTATTTACGTTTGATGTATTGCGTGATGGCCTCGTCCATTTCGTTACCGGCCACACGAACGGCACGCGAATAAACGATACCCGAAAGGGAAATAACGGCGATGTCCGTAGTGCCGCCTCCGATATCAACGACCATGTTGCCGTGCGGTTCCGTGATCGGCAATCCCGCACCAATCGCCGCAGCCATCGCCTCTTCGACAAGATAAACTTCGGACGCCTTAGCACGATAGGCGGAATCCTCGACTGCGCGGCGCTCGACCTGCGTGATCTCCGATGGAATGCCGATCACGACACGCGGGCGGACCCATGATTTACCATTGTGGGCCTTGCGGATAAAATGCTGGAGCATTTTTTCCGTTACTTCAAAATTGGCGATCACGCCGTCTTTCATCGGGCGGATGGCGACGATGTTGCCCGGCGTGCGGCCAAGCATCTCTTTGGCGTCACGGCCGACGGCCTCTACCTGATTTGTAACTTTGTTGATAGCGACTATCGAGGGTTCGGAAACGACGATACCGCGGCCCTTGGCGTAAACGAGGGTGTTGGCCGTCCCAAGGTCGATCGCAAGATCGCTGGAAAATAAACTAAATAAAGACTTAAATGCCATTTTTAATACTTCTATTAACTAAATACTGGTTTAGAGATATTGTTTAACGCGTGTGGCAAGCGATCCACGATAATTGACAGTAGGATAATTAAACAGGACACCGTCGCGCAAAATGTCTAACACATTAGCATACACTTTTTTATCAAAACATTTCTAATGTAATTAGAACAATTTCTATTTATTTTGAGAAAAAACAAACAAAATAATTTTTAACGAGGCTCCGGTGGCAATTTGTGCATTTGCCTCTCCCTTAGTTTATCCGTCCCAGGTGTTTCATGCGGTGTTTCAGGCCTGTGAGGTGAAACGAAACACCCTTCGCAGCTAAAAAAAGAGGCCGTCTTTTCAGACGGCCTCAAAATTAGTCAAAGAACGCGTTGTTTATTCAACCGTATCGGCGATGAAGTCCAGGTCGGCAATGTTGTCGATCAGGCTGATCACTCGGCTCGGCATTGAGAATGTATAGCGCTGGGAGTTAACCGTTACGACATACGTCTCACCTGTTTGCAGGCCTTCGAATGTGAAGTAGCCGAATGAACCGGTTGTCGCGACACGAGGTTCGACAAGCGAGTTGCCCGTGACAGTCACCTTAGCGTTGCGTATGCCTGCTCCGTCCGCAGTCAATATACGTCCGGAAACCGATGCACTGGCCGCTGTTGAACCCGGGAACTCTAGTCCCCAACCGCCGTTCACGCATCCAGTGATCGCCGTCGGTGCGGAGAAGTTTCCGGCGTCGTCACGCATGTAGAGGCTCCATATACCGTTGGCATTGGTTGACCCGACGTTGCCGATCAGCGTCTGCGTTCCGGTTCCGCCAACCGCGCTTCCGGGCTCGTTATACGGCGCGAGTGGTGCCGGTGTCGGGAAGCTTGCCTGGCCCGGCTCCCAGCTTGTCGGTTCGAAAACTCCCGTTGCCAGAGCTGT
>JANMDA010000095.1:0-3921 GCA_031376085.1 Chloracidobacterium sp. | reverse complement strand
ATAATGCAGCTTTTCACGATCGGGCTTTTTATGCTTAATCCGGACGGCACGGTGCAGTGTGTTGAGCACAATCCGTGTCAAACCGGCGATACGGCTGTTCCGACATACGACCAAAACGGCGTAAACAACCTGACAAAGGTTCTCACCGGCTGGTCGTTGTGCGAAACAACGGCGGTTTGTCCTAACCGCACGGCGGGCGCGCAGAATTTCATCGATCCGATGCTGCTAGCAACGGGCAACCACGATCTGACGGCTAAAACGCTGCTCAACTATCCCGGCGTGACAAACCAGAACATTGCCGCCTGCTCAGGCTGCACCGGAACGGCGATCACAACCTATGCAAACAACTCGATGGATCAGGCACTGGACAATATCTTTTATCATCCAAATGTCGGGCCATTTGTTTCCAAGATAATGATCCAGCACATGATCACGAGCGATCCGACGCCGGCTTATGTCGGACGCGTCGCTGCGGTCTTTAATAATAACGGAAGCGGCGTTCGCGGTGACATGAAGGCCGTGGTCAAGGCTATCCTGCTCGACCCGGAAGCACGCGGCGACGTTAAGACCGATCCGAATTACGGCAAGCTGCGTGAACCCGTCCAATTCGCGACAAATGTTTACAGGACCCTCAACGTCAAGTCGGCGGATGGCAATTCACTAAGCGACGGTTATGTATACGCCCGCGGCGAGTTTTCCGGCATGGGTGAAGTTCCTTTTCAGTCACCGACCGTGTTCAACTTCTTCCCTCCCGGTTATGTCATTCCGGGAACTGCGATGCTCGGCCCGGAATTTGCGATCATGACAACCGGAACAGCTATTCAGCGGGCGAATTTTGTAAACCGGACGTGCTATACAGCCCCGGCGATCGCGGGAGCAACGACCAACTCGCCAAACGGCACGGCAATCGATTTCATCGATCTGCAAGCCTTGAATGTCGCGGACAACACGGGAAATCAACTTGTCGATGAGCTAAATCGGCGAATGCTGCACAGCACAATGTCGGCAGCCATGAAGAGTACTATCCTCACGGCTGTGACGGCAGTGGCGGCAGGTGACATTGGCCGCGTCCGGCAGGCAGTTTATTTAATCGCGACGTCGTCGCAATATCAGGTGCAGAGGTAATAAGAGGTGACCACTATGAAAGAAACAAGACGCGATTTTTTAAAGAAAACAGGCGGATGCGCACTTGGCATGGTCTCGCTGGCCACCCAGATGCAATACCTCGGCACGATGAATGCAATGGCGCAAAGCGTGATCGACAGCCAGGGCGATGGAGGCGAGAATTACAAAGCTCTCGTACTGTTGTTTTACTCCGGCGGGAATGACGGCAACAATATGATCATCCCAAATCATAATGACGCCACCATAAGTAATTATACGAATTACGCCAGTGCCCGAAGCACTCAAGGCCTGGCTCTTGCACAAGGCACTTTGCTGCCGATCACGGTGCCGCGAATTAATAACCTCACATACGGGATGCACCCGAGCCTCGGCCCGGGAGCGACCGGTGCGATCAACAATGGCATTTACGAACTTTACGGTCAGGGCAAACTCGCTGTCGTGGCCAATGTCGGCACGCTTGTTCAGCCGCTGACAAAGACGCAGTATCAGAACTCAGCAATTAAAAAGCCTTATCAGCTTTTCTCGCATTCCGATCAAGTCACTCAATCCCAGACGAGCATCTCAAACACGCAGGCATTTACCGGCTGGGGCGGACGTATGTCGGATAAGATGACCGCTGGGCAAAATCCGAACGGACTGATCCCAATGATCACTTCAATCTCCGGTGCGCAGCTTTTCACTGCCGGGCAGACGACTCTGCCGCTTGCGATCGCCAATGCAGGCACTTCGCTGGCAGGCGTGTTGAATCCGGCGGGTTTTGGTTCACCTCCGAGCGGATCAAATCTGGCGAGGCTCAATGCATTCAATGCATTGCGTGCGCAGGACCTGTCATCGAATTACGTCGCGGCCGCTAGCCACGTTACCGATCTCGCGATGCAGGCAAACACTTCGCTGCAATCGTTTCAGGAGGTTACGGTTGCCTTCCCGAACACGAGCATCGGCAACCAGCTAAAGCAGGTCGCTCGTTTGATCAAAAAGCGGCTCGATCTCAATGTTAATCGTCAGATCTTTTATGTTCAGATCGGCGGATTTGACCACCACACTGACGAACTGCCGGGCCAGGTCAGCCTGTTCTCGCAATTCAGTCAGGCGATGCGTTCGTTTTACGACGAAATGGTCACGCAGGGCGTTTCGAATGATGTTACGACGTTCACGCTTTCGGATTTTGGCAGAACGCTACTGCCTTCCGGCGCGGGTGCGGCGGTCGGCTCGGATCATGCGTGGGGAAATCACATGTTCGTAATGGGCGGCTCGGTTCTGGGTGGCAACTTATACGGCAGCCTTCGCCCCGAAGTCGTCCCTACCGGTAACTATTTCCCGACACTAACGCTCGGCGGTCCGGACGACACCGACTCAGGCACAAACCCGCGCGGACGCTGGATCCCGACAACGTCCGTCGATCAGTACGCTGCAGTTTTGGCAAAATGGTTCGGCCTCGCACAGGACACGCCGACCCTGAACGCGGTCTTCCCAAATCTCGCCAACTTCCCCGGCGCAAACTCGCAGCTCGGCTTTTTGCCGTGATCTGAATTTGATCTATAAACACAATGAGGCTGTCCGAAAGGACGGCCTTTTTTTTAATGGTGTTTCACAAAAAGAAAAAAAGCTGCAAACCTCCCGAGTCGCAGCCCATTTCCAGCTTTAGCGTTGAGCCTAATAAAAGACCCCAACGATTATGCCACCCAAGAATATATCGAATGTCGGCCTCTTTCCATGTGATAGCTCCGTAGAGGGGCTTAATTTTTTCTGAACAATACGAAAAAAAAAGGCTGCGACCCTGTTCGCAGCCTTTACGGCAAAATCGCTGGTTCTCTTAGCAAGCCCACCGATCTCACCGATCCTATGTTTTCGGTAATAAAAGACATTCAATTGCGACAGCTTTCCAAAAAGCGAGCTTAAAAACCCGTTATGTGTGGAAGGCGACATTCAAATTTCTCTAAGCCTGTCAGCATATCTATATACTTCCTCCGAACGCTGGTTCGTTCAGAGCGTATTTTTTTGGATTTAAGGAGATAATATGTACAAAATAATCAAAACACTCGCGTTCGCGATCGTTCTGGCAAGTTCGATGGTGATTTCTGCCAATGCACAAACAGAGAAGAAAGTAATCGTAAATTCCGACGGCTCATATTCCGTGATCGAATATCCAGTGGATAAAGACGTCATGGTTCGACTCGTCCCTATGAACGGCGTGACCAGCACCGGAATGGCGCACGTCATGCGCACCTCGGACGGCACAAAGGTCGTTTTCAATATCCAGCAGGCTCCCGACGACTGGAAAAACGTTTATGCCTATGCCGTTGATCCGACGGGCCAGTCAACATATCTCGGCCCGATCACATTTTCAGAAGGTAAAGGAAAAGCGGAATTCATGACGAAAGGAGACCGGTTCATGCTCGTGCTCTCGCCGAATGAGGGGATGACGACCTACGATTCGTCAGGTAAATATCTTTTCAGAAGCGATGTGCCGACTGGCTATGCAGTAGTGCCGCGAGGCGTGCCCATGACCACTTCCACCGTAGTTGGAACAGATACCGTTTCTGCCATTGCTTTGGCGACGACCTACGATGTCCCGATGTTGGGTGTCTCAAAATACGGAAAAGCAGAGAGCCAGTTTCGGCTAAGGTTTACCGGCGAGCTTAGCGGCCGGCGCGCCTATGTCGCAGACGCGACCGAGGGAGTTTGCGGACTCCCTCGGTCTTCTGCGATCGGCAGGACTCCAAATACGCATCGAGGTCGGTCTGTGCGATGCGAACCGCACCGCGACCCAAACCAATGCGATAAGCAACCAGTTTG
>JANMDA010000065.1:0-1802 GCA_031376085.1 Chloracidobacterium sp. | reverse complement strand
GGCAGCGTCACTCTCGAAGAGGACAAACGCTGGCGGCGTTTTGGCTTTGCCGGGATCGCGAATCAGAGTCTTGGCGAATTAACTCCCGAACTGCGCGCAGCACTTAATGATTACGCACACGGTGTCAATGCTTTCATCGCCTCGCTTGACGAAAAAACAATGCCGATAGAGTTTAGGATATTGCAATACAAACCAAAGGAATGGTTGCCGACGGACACAATCGTTATAGGCAAAATTCTGGCCGACGCCCTCAGTACGACGTGGCAACATGACCTCATACGAACTTCGCTAAACAAGCTATCGCCTGAGAAATTTGCCGACCTTACAAATCTGGTCACGCCGTATGATGTTGTTTTATTTGGTAAAGATAATAAAGGCGGAAACCCGCGCGGTAACAAGGGTGCGCAAGATTCGGTGTCTGCGACAGAGAACACCCTCCTTACCGGTCAGGTTTCTGCCTCGATACTCACGGCTGCGACTAATGACGAGCAACTCCGTGCCGATTCACTCTCTCGCGTCGGCCTGTATGCCGAAGACCTCGCGGCGAGCAATAATTGGGTGATTTCGGGCAAACGTACCGTCGACGGTAAACCGATCCTCGCCAACGATCCGCATCTGATGGCGTCCGCTCCTGGCATCTGGTATATGTCGCATTTGTCGACGCCGACGATGCGTGTTTCGGGTGTGACTTTTCCGGGCGTTCCGGGAATTGTAATTGGCCATAATGAATTTATCGCGTGGGGTGCAACTAACGTGGGGCCCGATGTTCAGGACATCTATTACGAAGCGCAAAATGCGCAGGGCGAATACAAGACGCCTACAGGCTGGCAAAAGCCGACGGTAAGAAAAGAGAAGATCGTTGTCCGCAGCAATCCTCTAAAAACAGAAACGAAGACCGTCGATTACGACATAACTGAGACACGCAATGGTGTCATTGTTATCGAGGACAGCGGAAAAAAATATTCGATGAAATGGACCGCGTTCAATCCCATAAACAATGAATTCGAAGCATTTTTTGCCATGAATCGTGCTCGAAATTGGAACGAGTTTAAGAATGCTCTAAAAACATACGGCGGTGCAACGCAGAATTTTGTTTATGCTGATGTTAAAGGCAACATAGGCTGGTACGCTGCCGGGCGAATCCCGATCCGAAAGACGGGCGACGGCTCGATGCCATACGACGGTTCGACAACTAACGGCGACTGGACGGGCTATATACCGTTTAACGAATTGCCGAATCTTTACAATCCGCCTAACGGTTTGATCGTCACCGCGAATCAGCGCATTGTCGGCACCTCTTACAAATACCCGCAGATGTCAACGCGTGCGTCATCGCCGTGGAGGGCTAGGCGAATATACGACTCTCTCAATTCTAAAACAAAGATAACGATGGACGACGTTCGTGACGTTCAGTACGACACCTACAACATACCGCTTGCGAATTTGGCAAAGGAGTTTGTTAAGTCGGGAGCAGCGTCGCCGGAAACGTCCGAGCTTTTTAAGAATTGGGACGGCAAGATGACAGCGGACTCGACGGCGGCATTGCTTGCTGAACAGATAATGGGCTGTGTTGCGATCAAGATGGACGACGATCTGTTAGGCGTCCCGAATTCGATAGTTCGCGAACGTGTCGTTGATTGGGCATTGCGTGAAAAGGTCGCTCGGTGGCTGCCGAAAGAATTCAAAGACTATAAAGAACTTTTTCAATACTGCGATTCAAAAAGAAGGTCAGAACTTTCAAGCAAATATGGCACCGACCAAAGCCAGTGGCTGTGGGGCAAGACGTGGCAGTCGCATTTTCC
>JANMDA010000013.1:0-13809 GCA_031376085.1 Chloracidobacterium sp. | reverse complement strand
GAGGGCGCCGGACTTCTTTCCGGCAAACCGCGTTTCCAAACCGGCGACAAAATCCTCAGGCGGCAGCTTGCCGTCGCGAGTCATTTCGCGAAGGCTCTGCAAAGCTTGTTCCTCGCTTTGCTGGGCCGAACAGCCGACGGTGAATAAAACCGTCAGCAACTGAACTAAAACACCGAGTCGGATAATTTTTTTGATCATAAATATCAGATGCTAATAGCGAGACAGGTGATTACTGCTTTCCAACAACCTCAAACCGTAATATCATAACAAACATCTAAGTTAGTGTTTAAGAAAGAAATAGCTATGAAAAGGGCGTTGCCAATTTTTGCATTTATATTTTTAAGTTGGACTGCGGCCTTTTCGCAAGTTGTAAAGCCAACGCCGCCTGATGACGATGTCGTCAAAATATCGACGAGCCTGATACAGATCGACGTTTCGGTTACGGATTCGAAGGGAAAGGTCATCACCGACCTGCGGCCGGACGAGATCGAGATCTATGAGAATGGCGAAAAGCAGAAGATCACAAATTTCTCATTTGTTTCGAGTGTAAAGACCACAGCCGAAAAACAGACGCCTGCTGATAAAAATGCGATCCCGTTGCCGCCTGTGCCTCTCAGGCCTGAGAATGTGCGGCGGACATTTGCGCTTGTAGTCGATGACCTTTCGCTATCGTTCGAGAGTGCTTTTCAGACGCGAAGGTCGCTCAAGAAATTTGTCGATGAACAGATGCAGGAAGGCGATCTGGTCGCGATCATCCGCACTGGTGCCGGTATCGGAGCGTTGCAGCAATTTACGTCGGACAAACGCATTTTGTACGCGGCGATCGAAAAGGTGAAATGGAATCCTGAGGGCAGCGGCGGCATCAGCGCCTTTGCCCCGATCGAATCATCTCCCGATACTTCGCTGCAATCCGATCCGTCTGCAACGCCGGATGATTCCGAGCCTGAAACTACGACGTCGGGCCAATCGCTTGAAGATTTTCGCAAGAGCGTTTTTGCAACAGGCACGCTCGGTGCATTGAGATATATTGTCACAGGCATGAGCCAATTGCCGGGCCGAAAGTCGGTCATCTTGTTTTCTGACGGTTTTGCGTTGTTTGAAAATGACGAGAATGGCGTGCCCGAGAACGATCTGGTTTTGAGTTTTTTGAAAGAGCTTGTCGATGTGGCAAACCGTGCTGCGATCGTTTTTTACACGGTTGACGCTCGTGGCCTTGTAAATACAGCATTTACCGCGCAGGATAATGTTTCGGACACAAGCTCGGATGCGATGAACACGCTAAGCCAGGGCCGCCGTGACCTGCTTTACGACACGCAGGAAGGCCTCAGTTTTCTGGCTGACGAGACGGGCGGTTTTGCGATAAAAAACAACAACGACTTGAGTGGCGGCGTGCGAAAGATACTGGATGATCAGAGTTACTATCTTATCGCTTACGAGCCCGATTCGGACACGTTCGATGCGGTAAAACGTAAATTTAACAAGCTTGAGGTCAAGGTCCTTAGAAAGGGAGCGAAGGTGCGTTATCGCAGCGGATTTTTTAATGTTGCCGACAAAGCACCGGAGCAAAAAACGGTGACTATGTCACCTGTCGCTCAGCTTGAAACGGCGCTCGTGTCGCCGTTTGCGGTCGGCGGCATTGGCCTGCGGCTCAATGCTCTTTTTGGCAGTGACGAAAAAAGCGGTTCCTTTGTCCGCTCACTGCTTCACATTGATGCCAACGACCTGAAATTCACCGAGGAAAAGGACGGCTCGAAGAAGGCCGTGTTCGATGTGCTCGCGATGAGCTTTGGCGACAACGGAAATATTGTCGATCAATTGGGCAAGACCTACACGCTTTTACTTAAAGCCGATGCCTACAAAAAAGTAATGGCCGACGGATTTGTTTATCAATTCGCGTTTCCGGTCAAAAAGGCAGGCGCGTATCAATATCGCGTGGCGATCCGCGACACTCAGGGCGGCAAGGTCGGCTCAGCTACCCAGTTTATCGAGGTGCCGAATCTTAAGAAAAATAAACTTACTGTGTCGAGTATTGTGCTCGAAAGACTTTATGCGGATCAATCGCAAGGTAAGGTTAGCCCGCTGACAGTTACTGCGCTCCGTCGCGTGAATGCGGGGTCGACGCTCCGTTATCGTTTTGTGGTTTATAATGCAAAGCTCGACCAGTCCAAACACCCAAATCTGAAGACGCGCATACGCGTTTTTCATGACAGTAAATTGATACTTGACGGCAAGGAAAAGTCACTAAATCTTCGCAGCCAGTCCAATATGAAGTACCTGCAGTCAATCGGAGCCATAGACATCGGCAATCAACTGCCGCCCGGCGATTATGTTCTGCAAGTCATCGTCACCGACGGACTTGCCAAAGCAAAACAACAGATCGCGACGCAGTTTGTGCAGTTTGAAGTAGTTGAATAGTGGAATGGAACGCGGATTTCACAGATTTAACGGATAGTCACGGATATTTTTAAAATTATCCGCGATAATCCGTTGCGCTTTATCCGCGTTCTATTTGCGCCGACACCTCGATTCTCGTAACCTACCGTTTGTTCTATGTTCACGATTCGCTCCATCGAACTCATTGAGATCAACATGCCGCTTGTTCATTTTTTTGAGACGAGCTTTGGTAGGACGTATGAGCGACGGATCATCTTGGTGCATGTCGAGGACGCTGACGGAGCGGAAGGTTGGGGCGAAGTCACTTGCGGCGAAACGCCTGGTTATTCTGACGAATGGACGGATTCGGCGTGGGTAACGACAGAGAAAATTCTCGCGCCGATGGTCGTCGGAAAATCGTTTGAAAAAGCTGCCGACGTTTGGGATGCTTTTACTAAGGTTCGCGGCCATCGGATGTCAAAGGCCGCTATCGAGACAGCCTGCTGGGATCTCGAAGCAAAAAAACTCGGTGTCCCGCTGTGGCGGCACATCGGCGGGACGCAAAACGAGATCGAATGCGGCGTTTCGATAGGAATTCAGGACAGTATCGAACAGCTTTTTGAAAAGATACAAACCGAACTCGACGCCGGTTACCGTCGGATCAAGATCAAGATCGGGCCGGGTTGGGATTATGATGTCATCAGGCAGGTTCGCGAACGTTTTGGCGATATACGGCTAATGGCCGATGCAAATTCGGCATACATGCTCAAGGATATCGACCTGTTCAAACGCATGGACGAATTTGGGCTGATGATGTTTGAGCAGCCGCTCGAGCATGATGATATGCTTGACCATTCGAAGCTACAGCGTGAAATAAAGACACCGATCTGCCTCGACGAATCGATCAAATCGCCCGACGACGCCCGCAAAGCCATCGAACTTGGAGCGTGCCGTATCATTAACATAAAGCTCGGCCGCGTCGGTGGTTTTTCTCAGGCTAAGCAGATCGAAGAGATCTGCCGTGCGGCAAATAGTCCAGTCTGGTGCGGCGGAATGCTTGAGAGCGGCATCGGCCGAGCGCACAATATTGCAATGTCAACGCTTGCAGGATTTACATTGCCCGGTGACGTTTCCGCCAGCAAACGCTATTGGCATGAAGACATCATCGGACCGGCAGTCGAAGTTTCGACTGATGGCACTATTACGGCGTCAGAAAAGCCGGGAATTGGGTTTGAGGTTAAACGCAATCGAGTTGATAAATTGAGAGTTAGAGAGGTTCATGTCGGGGCGAAATAAGGCAAGAAATGGCAGAACATATAAGTTGGCGAACTATTGATGAGCAAATGCGAGTATATGTCGATAGGCTGACGTCTGAGCTTGGGCTGACTAGTGATGTTGCATCAAAACTTGCCACACATATTGCGGCCAATGTTCGATTTTTGACAGCACATCAGAAGAATCAGATAAGAGCAGCATCGCCTGTAGCTGTTGAGGATCGAGTTTCTGAACTCTACTCTTTTCAAGGATGGATGGAGTTGGCAAGCAATATAAAAGGTGATCCGCGCATCACACGAGCGCAGGCGCTATCTCAAAACTATATTTGCTTCGTTTATCTCCCAGAAGCGTGCTTTAGAGTTTTGTCCAAAGTCACGCCAGCCGACTCTGCTGCTAGGAAGTGCTCGAAATTTCTGAGTGATAACCCCGTCAGGGCTTTCCGTAATGCAATTGCTCACGCGAATTGGACATACCGGCCAGATTTTAAAGCAATTGTTTATTGGGCGCGAAAGGGCAGTGATCTCAGTGAGCCGCTTGAACGCTTCGAGGTAGATCAGGACACGCTGAACTTTTGGCAGAAACTTAGCAGATGCGTAGCTTACGCAGCTTTCTTAAATATATAGTGTTTTCATATGAGCAATCCAGAACCCAATAAGATCATCTTTTCGATGGTCAAAGTATCAAAATTTTACGACAAAAAGCCTGTCCTCAAGGACATTTACCTCTCGTTCTTTTACGGAGCGAAGATCGGCGTGCTTGGGTTGAACGGCGCGGGTAAATCATCCTTGCTGCGGATCATCGCGGGAACAGATAAAGATTTCAACGGCGAGGTCGTTTTTTCGCAAGGCTATTCTGTCGGCTATCTCGAACAGGAGCCAAAACTCGACGAATCGAAGACCGTCAAACAGATCGTCGAGGAAGCGGTCCAGGTCACGGTCGATTTGCTCAAAGAGTATGAGGAGATAAACGCCAAATTTGCTGAGCCGATGGATGACGACGCGATGACGGCGCTTATCGAACGTCAGGGCGCGGTGCAGGAAAAGCTGGATCATGCCGATGCGTGGGACCTCGATTCGCGACTTGAGATGGCGATGGACGCGTTGCGTTGTCCGCCGCCTGAGACGGTTGTCAAAACCTTGAGCGGTGGTGAAAAACGCCGCGTCGCGCTGTGCCGTTTGCTGCTGCAAAAGCCGGACATTTTACTGCTTGACGAGCCGACAAATCACCTTGACGCCGAGACGGTTGCGTGGCTCGAACAGCATTTGCAAAAATACGAAGGCACGATCATCGCCGTTACGCACGACCGTTATTTTCTCGATAATATCGCGGGCTGGATACTCGAATTAGATCGCGGCGAGGGAATTCCGTATCAGGGAAATTACTCGTCGTGGCTTGAGCAAAAAAGCATGCGGCTCGCGCAGGAAGAGCGTAAAGAGGACAAGCTTCAAAAGACGCTCGAACGCGAGCTCGAGTGGATCCGAATGGCGCCGAAAGGGCGGCACGCCAAATCAAAGGCCCGCATAAACGACTACGAAGCGATGGTCACCAGCGAGTCCGAGAAACACGCGGATGACCTCGAGATCTACATCCCGCCCGGCCCGCGGCTGGGCGACATCGTTATCGAGGCCCACGGCGTTTCGAAAGGCTACGGCGACACGATCCTTTTCGAGAATCTCGAATTCTCGCTGCCCAAAGGCGGCATCGTCGGCGTCATCGGCCCCAACGGTGCGGGTAAGACGACACTGTTTCGCCTGATAACGGGTCAGGAAACAGCCGACTCCGGCACATTCAAGGTCGGCGAAACGGTCAAGCTTGGATACGTCGATCAGTCGCGTGATTCGCTCAATGCCGAGAAGAATGTGTTTGATGAAATATCGGACGGCCTGGACAACGTGACCCTCGGTACCCGCACGATGAACGCGCGAACGTACGTTTCGAAATTTAACTTTTCGGGCGCCGACCAGCAGAAATTTGTCGGCCAGCTTTCGGGCGGCGAACGCAACCGCGTCCATCTCGCAAAGATGCTAAAGACCGGTGCCAACGTCCTGCTGCTCGACGAACCGACCAACGACATTGACGTCAACACAATGCGTGCTCTGGAGGAAGCGCTCGAAAATTTTGCCGGCTGTGCCGTCGTGATCAGCCACGACCGTTGGTTTCTCGATCGCATCGCAACGCATATTCTGGCCTTTGAGGGCGACAGTCACGTCGAGTATTTTGACGGTAATTACAGCGAATACGAAGCAGACCGCAAACGAAGATTAGGCCACGACGCCGACCAGCCGCATCGGATAAAATATCGGAGTCTGACGCGGGCTTAGTCGTCGGACCGCAGGCTGCCAGCCTGCACGTCTTTGTCTTTTTCAAACGCAGGCTAGCAGCCTGCGTTCCGACGATGAAGCATCTGTTCCTTATCATCTGTGGATGTTTAGCAACCGCGTGTTCTCTAGTTGAACCGTCGGCGAATGTCCCGACACCCATGGTTGAGAATGTGCAAAAGCCATCGCCCTCACCGACATCCTCAGTTCCTAATCTGCAATCCGAGCTACTCGACAACCGAAACAAAACAACTACTTCGCCAATAGGGAATTTCGATTTCAAAAACTACACATACGAACTCCTGCGAGGCTGGCAAAATCCTGACGGCACCGCCGATATCACGCTTACAGACGGTCGCATTGCTCCGATCCAAGGCAAGCCGAATCGCGAAGAAATGAGCGACGAGGAAAAGGCCCAGAATCGAGCGGCCCGGCGTATTGGCATGTCGTATGTCACGACAAAATTTATCGACGTGACCGGCGACAGCATAGACGAGGCTGTTGTGATACTCAAGGTTGAGACAGGCGGTGCGGCGGTACCTCAGCTTGTTTATGTTTTCACATGGAAGGACGGAAAGCCGGAATTGTTGTGGCCCTTCCGCACCGGCGACCGAGCTGACGGCGGATTAAAAGACATTCGTTTTGAAAACGGTCTTCTCGTCGTTGAACTTTATGGCCAGGACCGCTTTCTACTCGGCCAAACCGAAACTGCAAAAGTCACAGGCGACGAAGAGCAACTCTGCTGTCCGACCTTCTGGACGCGGTCGTCTTACAAATGGAACGGCAAGAATTTCCTCATGCAGGGCAAACGTCTGACCTATTCATTTGCCGAACCTTCCGCACCGCCACTCGAAAATCTCGGAGACAAAGTGAACGCTCTGCTAAAAGGAAAAAAATAAACTGAAGAATTTTGCCCGCGAATAACGCGAATCTCCGCGAATAAAATGGGCCATTTTAAGCATCCATGTCTTCATTCGCGTTATTCGCGGGCAAAAATTTCTTTTTACTTTATATCACAAAGTTCTTGACAGACAGAACAACTTGATATATTCTTGCTTCACTATGGCGAACAATCAGGCTCTCCGAAAAGATGACGACCCACAAAACGCGACGGTAAATCTCGGCGACCGCGCGATCGACAACCTCAAATTTATCCGCGAAACGATGGAACGTTCGACCGCATTTACGGCGGTTCCGGGTTACGGCGGTATTTTGATGGGCGTGACCGCAGTAGTTGCTGCATACATTGCCAGCACACAGGAATATCTGGTTGAATCGCTGACGACCTGGTTTATCGAAGCATGTCTTGCTTTTGCGATCGGATTGCTCGCCATGTGGCAGAAGTCGAAAATTGCAGGCCAATCGCTCGTCTCTGCTCCGGCAAAGAAGTTTGCCATGAGTTTTGCGCCGCCGCTTGTTGCGGGCGTTATCGCTGTGCTGGGTTTGTGGAAGTATGGACACTACTACCAAATGGCTCCGATCTGCATGGTTTCTTACGGAGCAGCCGTCGCATGTGGCGGAGGCTTCTCTGTTCGGGTGGTACCTTTAATGGGCTGGTGCTTTATGCTGCTGGGAGCCGTTGCGTTTGTATTGCCTATAAGTTACGGCAGCTTGATGATGGGCCTGAGCTTCGGCGGACTTCACATAATTTTTGGCGCGATCATCGCGCGGCGATACGGAGGATAGACATTAATATCATGCAAAACATTCGACTTATATGCATTGTGGCCGCAGTGGGGTTTTTGCTTCTCATACCATACCTTGCGATGAAATTTACAGGTGAAGTGAACTGGACCGCGATAGATTTTATTACCGCCGGTGTCCTGCTGCTTGGGACGGGCCTCGGATGTGAATTCGTACTGAGGAAGGTAAAGAATACCCGGTACCGGCTCGCAATTTGCGCCGGAATTCTACTGTTGCTCTTCATTGTTTGGGCCGAACTCGCAGTCGGCCTCATCGGAACACCGTTCGCCGGGAGTTAGTAGGGAAATCATGTCAAAGAAGAATCTGGCAATAAGAAGCGACAACGGCAGTGGGCCAAAGGCTTTGCGGATCGAGAAGGCCGCCGAAGCGGTCTCGGGCGAACTCGACAAGGTCATTCACGAGCGGATGCGGCTCGGTATCATCAGCGCACTCGCGGCGAACCAAAAGCTAAGCTTTACCGAATTAAAAAATTTGCTTGCGACCACCGACGGCAACATAAGTGTCCACGCACGCAAACTCGAAGAGGCTGGTTACGCGACGTGCGAAAAATCGTTCAAAGGCCGAATGCCTCTGACCGAATACAAGATCACAAAAGAAGGCCGGAAAGCTCTGGAGCGATATTTGAATCACATGGAGGCCTTGATCAAGGCAATGAAAACGATCTGACCGAAATGATGCGACTTCCTAATTCAAATAAACAGCGGCGCGTGTATTGGACGATTCAAACATTATTGATAGGCCCGATAATTCTCTTGTGGAGCGGCGTCGCGTATTGGTTCGGGTTTGCTTCGGAGGTTTTGCTCCGCATAGTGATGCCCGATCTTCTGGCACCGTTATTCTTGACAGGTTTGCTGGTAGCGGCCTTTGTTTGGACGATGCTGCACCGTTGCCGGATACCACGCTGTGAAAGCGAAGCCCGGCGGACTGATACCGCGATCTGTGTATTTATTGCGTTTTCGATGCTGCTTGTGGTCGGACAGTTAATGGCAATGTAATTCAGTTTATTCGAGGTGAAATATATGGGTGTGCTTTTAATGTTAATGACTGTTGGAGGGTTACTGACAGCAATTGTTTTATTTATCGTGGCGATCTTTACCAAAAAGAAATGGCTGCGCAATTTTGTGGTCGGCGGTGTCGCGGTCTGGTTTGTGTTTTATATAGTTACGCTGCTTGCATTTTCGCTAACCAGTACTGAAAAGGTTTTGGCGGCGAACGATGCAAAGGAATATTGCGGTTTCTACTTCGATTGCCATTTGCACACAGCGGTGACGAATGTGCGAACGGCAAAAACGATCGGCAGCGTGGCCGCAAAAGGCACATTTTATATTGCGAATGTAAAGGTCTTTAGCGATGCCAGGAACGATGCTATTAACTTGCACCTCATTGAACCAAAGGCGCGAGTTGTCATGCCGAATGGCGAGCGTGTCCAACGCGACTTAGCGGCCGAGTCCGCTTTGCCCACCGCTAATGTCAATCTAGATCAAGACATCACAAACAGCCGGACAATCGAAAAGGAGATCGTTTTTGACGTTCCTGCTGACGTGGTAAATCCGAAACTGCTCATCACCGAAGGCTACGGCATCGACAAAACGATCGAGCACGTTCTGGTCGGCGACGAAGACAGCATCTTTCACGCGCAGACATTCTTTGAACTTAGGGAACAAAACGAGACTGCGGGCGTCAAATAAGTACCAGCATCTATGGACACATCAACCCCGACAACAAACAAGATTCTTTTCATCGTCTGCGGTGTCGCATTTGCCATCCCAAGCCTGTTTTTTATTTTTTACACGGTGCTGCTTATTTACAAAAATGTTTCGGCAACCGCCGAAGAAACTGCCGCGCATCGTACAGGCGGAATGCTGATCGGTGCAATTGCTTTTCCAATAGCCGCCATATTTTTGGGTCTCATAAGTTTATATTTTTTCCGACGAGCAAGAAGAGGTTCTACAAACAATGAACGAACGGACTAGATCGGGTTTAGAGATATTGCAGGTCGCGGCGATCCTTGGTGTTCTTGGTGACATTTTGCTGCGTGCGACGCCTTGGGGCTTAAATGTTCTGCTCTTTAATTTGGCATTTGCAGCAGGAATGTTAATACTGCTGCGTCGTCGAGCGCCGGAATATTTGACGCGGCAGACGCTCAGTCTGTTTGGAGCGCTTGTGTTCTTTGCTTCGATGTTTGTGTGGCGCGATTCGATCGAATTGCGGGTTGCGGACACGGTGGCGATCGTTGTGATACTTTCGGTTTTGTTTCTTTCAAAAATGAAGGTTGCCACACAGGCCGCAGGTGTCTTTCATTATGTTGTGGCTTTTTTATGGTCGAGTTTTAATGCGTTCTTTGCGCCGTTCGCATTGATCGGTGCCGATATCGAGTGGAAAGCTCATTCGCGTTCCGGCTGGTCAAAGCATCTGGTTTCTACAATTCGCGGCATCATTATTGTAACGCCGATCTTGCTTATTTTTGGAGCTCTGTTTGTTGCCGCCGACGCGGTCTATCAGGGCTTGGTCGAGCGTGTTATCAGCATCCCGCCCGAAACGGTATTTACACATGTCCTGTTGATCTCGCTCTTTAGCTGGATGTCAGCCGGCTATCTTCGCGGCGTGATAATCAAAGTGCCCGAAGCTGCAACTGACGGTGCAACCGTCAAAGCCGATCCAGATCTCAGCCCCGTGGAAAACATGCGGGCCGAAGAAGGTGAGATTTTACCTAACTTACCGAATCACCTATCGATCCTCGAACACATAAATATCTCCGATCCGCCGAACCCAGAGGCAGAAACACGACCGGTAGGGAGTGTGCGCGATTCGGCGGTCAATGACGTAAAAAGACATTGGGACTGGGCAAACTTTGACAACACGATCATGCCCGGATTTTCGCTCGGAACGGTCGAGGTCGGAGTAATTTTGGGCCTTGTAAATCTTTTGTTTCTAAGTTTTGTGATAGTCCAAGTGCCATATCTTTTTGGCGGAATGGACCTTGTGCAGAACACGCCCGATTTCAAACTGGCCGAATACGCACGGCGCGGTTTCGGCGAGCTTGTCGCAGTGTCTGCACTCACACTGCCGATGCTGCTTGCCGCGCACTGGCTCATCCGTAAGGAAAATCCGTTCACCGAAAAACTGTTTCGTGTGCTCGCTGGCATCCAGATCGGCTTGTTATTCGTGATCATGGCCTCGGCCGTCCAACGGCTCGTTTTATTGACCGGCAACCTCGGCTACGGAATGACAACGATCCGCCTCTACCCGCTGATCTTTATGTCGTGGCTGGCGATAGTTTTTGTGTGGTTCGGTGCAACTGTGCTTCGCGGAGCCCGCAAACATTTTGCCTGGGGAGCATTGTGGTCAGCGTTCTTCATCCTCGGAGCGACGCATGTGCTAAATCCGGATGAGTTTATTGTAAAGACGAATCTTTCGCTGATGAAGCAAGGACGAACATTCGATGTATTTTATAATTCTACAGAACTCAGCAATGATGCTATTCCAGCTATCTTGGAAGCGTTGCCAGAATTGAATGAGAGCGATCAAAGTACGATCAACTTTTCTCTAGCCAATCGCTACTGCGAACTGCTTGAAGCCAAAGATATTCGCAGCTGGAGTTTTTCAAAAAATAGAGCTCGGGTTGTTCTCGGTTCTTACGAGGCATTTGTCGAGAAATGGGGCGGTTGTAACGACGATGGAATACGCAGCATGAGTCGAGGCAATCACTAAAGCGGCAAAGTTCGAATGCTATTTATGTATTCTTCTGCCTCAGTGGCATGCCAAATCAAGATCAGGTCGTTAATTAACTGATTAACCGGTGCTAGTTGTGAAACGACAAAAACACCGTGACAAACATTATTATTGATAAACTCGGCGAAGTGCGTGGGCATGGTTTTTCGGTCGTGAGTAACAACTATTCTTTGTTCGGCAGCGGCAATTGACAGTACTTTCATGTCATCAATTCCTGCAAGCGAAGCTTCAGTGGCGGTTTTGAAATCGATCTCAGGTACACGGCGACGTACACCGTTGACGATATCTTCATTTGGATCAGCGTCGGCTTGATAGCGAACTTTCATTTAGCAATTAAACGAAAGAGGATTCTTTTCTTTTAACTTGAAGTCGATTGTACCAATCAGAATATTTTGAGCGAGATCGCTTTTCCATGTCGGAAAATGCCGTATTACTAGCTTCGAGATAATCATCAATATCTTGCTGATTTGCCAGATAAAAAGCTATTGCTCCATAGACCTCTTCGAGCGAAAGCGTAGGAAACGAGCGCTGAATGCTTTCAGGTGACGCTCCTCGCTGGAAAGCAAAAATGATCGAATCCAGAGACACGCGGCTGCCGGCTATTCTATAACTGTCTTTCTGTTTCTCAACATAATCGTTCATAACTGTGATTTTATCACAGAACAACGTGCCAGATGCTAGACTATTCATTATGATCCGCGACCTCATCCGCGAATACCTAACGTATTGCCGTGTCGAAAAAGGCCTGGCGAAGAATTCCATCGAGAGTTACAACACTGATCTCTCACGCCTTGGCGATTGGGCAGGAAAGAACGGCCTTGATCTAATGAGCCTTACGCGGCAGGACCTTCGCGAATGGCTGATCGATCTTGGTGCTGAAAAACTGTCGGAGAACTCAAAACGCCGTCTTATCAGTGCGGTTCGAGGGTTTTACAAGTTTTTGATGTTCGAGGGGCATACCACCAAAAATCCTGCAGAAGACCTCGTCGCGCCGCAAAAAGGCTTTTATTTACCACGATTTTTGAACCAAGCCGAGATTGAAATGCTGCTTGCGGCGCCTGACACCTCAACGGAAACCGGCCTTCGCGACCGTGCGATACTTGAATTAATGTACGCCTCAGGTTTGCGTGTTTCAGAAGTGGTGAATCTTCAATTAAATGCTATTGATTTGGACTGGGCGACCTTGCAATGCGTTGGAAAGGGAAGCAAAACCCGTAAAATTCCAATTTATCCTACGGCTGTGCGGTGGATTGAAAGTTATCTTGCCCTCCGAAGAAAAAAGGAAAACATTGAGATCGACAATATGTTTGTCAGCGAAAGCGGGAAATCGATCACACGGCAAGCCATACATTTATTTATCGTCGAATATGCCAAAAAATGCGGCCTTGAGGGAGTTTCGCCGCATACTTTGAGGCATTCGTTTGCGACGCACCTCGTTCAAAACAGCGCCGACATACGATCGGTCCAGCAAATGTTAGGGCACGCCGATATCTCGACGACGCAGATATACACGCATATCACAAACGCCCAACTTAAGAGAAATTACGACCGGTTTCACCCGCGTTCGTCCTCGAAGTAGCCAAAAACCCGCACGTTAGCACTTGCAACTTGTAATTCGTTTATATATCATTGAAAATTTGCTAATTGGCTCGAAAAGTCGGTTATCGCAACATAATTAGATCACGCATGGGTGGTCGAGCGGTCAAAGGCAACGGGCTGTAAACCCGTCGGATTAATTTCCTACGTAGGTTCAAATCCTACCCCATGCACCATTGGATTGCGGATTTGGGATTGCGGAATGCGGATTTTAAGACTATAAAAATCCGCAATCCGCAATCCGCAATCCGAAATTGTTTGCGGGAGTAGCTCAGTTGGTAGAGCGTCAGCCTTCCAAGCTGAATGTCGCGAGTTCGAGTCTCGTCTCCCGCTCCAAAGCTTTTCGTTGCACGGAGCGAAGGCAATTGAGCCCAAGTAGCTCAGGGGTAGAGCGCATCCTTGGTAAGGATGAGGTCTCGGGTTCAAATCCCGATTTGGGCTCCAGTTTTTATAGATTTGTTGAATATTTGAGAGGAAAAGAAAAGAAATGAGCAAGGAAAAATTTGATCGCAGCAAGCCGCATGTGAACATTGGGACGATTGGGCACGTGGATCATGGCAAGACGACATTGACGGCGGCAATAACAAAGGTGATGTCCAAGCATAATGCGAAGATGACGTTTCGGTCGTTTGATTCGATCGACAACGCACCTGAGGAAAAAGCTCGTGGTATAACGATCGCGACCTCGCACGTTGAGTATGAGACGGCGAATCGCCACTACGCACACGTCGACTGCCCGGGCCACGCTGATTATGTCAAGAACATGATCACGGGTGCCGCCCAGATGGACGGAGCGATCCTCGTTGTCGCC
>JANMDA010000315.1:0-22444 GCA_031376085.1 Chloracidobacterium sp. | reverse complement strand
CCTCGATGTGCCGCCGAATCTATTCCACGAGCGAGTCCCGAAACTATCGTTATTCCGCGCGAAGCCAAATCGCGCGAAAGCATCTCTGAAGCATTCTCACCATAAGTCGAACACTTCCGCGAACCAATCACGCCCACTGCCGGCTGCTCAAAACAAGCCTGCCAATCACCCTTTACATAAAGCACCGGCGGCGGATCGTCGATCTCTCGCAGCAACGCCGGATAGCTGCCGTCGTCAAGGATCAATACGTCGCCGCCAAGCTCTTTGACGCGGCCGAGTTCGACAGATGCGCGCTCATGAAACTCACGTTTCATAATGCTATCTACCGAAACTGGTTTTATTTTTAGAGATGCAAGTTCCAAGCGAGTTGCATGAAATACCGCGCTCGCCGAGCCAAAACGCGCTAGCAACCGCGAGGCTGCTAAAGGACCAACTTCCGGTGTCATGTTCAACGCGATCCAATCAATCATATTCTCATCGTCTTACTGCCAACTGCTTACCGCCGACTGCCTACAGTTTTTGGCGGAGGCGTGTGGGAGTCGAACCCACCTAAGTCTGCTCTCGCAGCCTCACAAACGGTTTTGAAGACCGCGCCCATCACCGGACAAGTTGCGCCTCCTGAATTATAGAAATTTTTTGAACGCGGATTTTGCAGATGGAGCGGATAAAACAGATCAGAAAAATTAATTAAAAACTCTGTATCCGTCTTAATCCGCCAAATCCACCCAATCCGCGTTTAAAATTAATCTGGCAATAAAAGCATTGTAACCAACGTCGCCCGTTTGGCAATATCACTTACTAATATATGTTCGTTCAGTGTATGAGCGCCGTCGCCCGTAATTCCCAGACCGTCCAAAACCGGCACGCCCAATGCACAAACAAAATTTCCGTCTGACGCTCCCCCGACTTGAGTTTCGCCAAGATCGTAACCAAAGCTCGCGGCTAACTCGCCCGCCTTTTTATAAAGATCGACAACCGCGTCGGTGCGCTCCATCGGCGGACGGTTGATGCCGCCTGATAATTTAAGAGTTACCCGATCGTCAAATGCCGTCATAGCCTTAAAAGCCGCATCTACACGCTCGGCCTCAGTCATTTTGCTGAAACGCACGTCGATCTCGCATTCCGCGTGTTCGGGAATGACGTTTGTTGTCGTGCCTCCTTTAATCGTGGTGACGTTGACGGTTGTTTCTTCATCGGGCCGTGCGATCTTATGTATATGCTCGATCTGTCGCGACAGTTCGAGAATTGCGTTCGCACCTTTTTCCGGTTCGAGGCCGGCGTGTGCCGGAACGCCATGAGCATGAAGCTTGAACACTCCCGTTCCCTTGCGGCCGGTTTTTACCATACCGGCGGCTGATGGCTCAAAGACCATACACCACTCAGCATTCGCAGCCTCACGCACGACTAATACACGGCCCGAATGACTGCCGACCTCTTCGTCGCAAGACAATAAAATCATGATTGGACGCGTCGGTTTGATCTCGTTCACCACAAAAAAACGCAACGCCTCGATCATCAGCACGATGCCGGATTTCATATCAAAAATGCCGCAGCCGTAGAACTTGTCGTCTTCGATACGCGTCGGATTTTTTTGATTTGTGCCGATGGGATGAACCGTATCTGTATGCCCGAGCAACAGCGTATGTTTGCCGTCGCCCGAAAATGCCCTGATAAGAATGTGGTCGCCATCCTCGACAGATATGCGCTCAATTAAAACATCCGCACCTGTCGAACGCACTTGTTTCTCGACCCAATCTGCAACAACGCGGCTTTGTTTGGCGTTATGCGACGGCGATTCGATATCGACGATCTCTCGGATCGAATTTATTATCGCTTCCTGCCGTCCTTGAAAATACTTGAGAATTTCGACCGCGTTCATTCGACTGCCTGCTATTGTTTGGCCGGACTTTCGGTCGATGTCGGCGTTGACGAAGCAGCTGGTGCGGGCGGTGTTCCAAATGCTTCGTTAAAAAGAGCGCCCAGACGGTATCCGCCTAGTGCCAAACGTTCTTGCGCGATCTCAAAGATTTTTTTTGTGTATTTGTCAGACGGCTTTTCGCCAAATTTGACGCCGTTGTAGGCGTCATTCATCGCAATCTTGAGGCTTTCCTGCTCCCAGACACCAAATTTATCGGGGCTCAATCGATCCTTGACGCTGCCGTAAGGAAATAATTTCATAATGCTCTCGGCAATGGGCTCGTAATATGCCCCCTCGCATAAATCCTTATTAGGCATATACCTGTCTATCGCCCCGTCCCAAAAGCTATGGAGATTGTCCTGATCTCCCCTTTTGGTACCCTTTGGGGTAAGAAAAAAAGCGTTGCCGCCGCGATCGCCTTTCGGGTCGTATTCCGTAACCCTAGCGGACGCATGCAGCGGTTGATGAATGTCGCCGATAAGGTGTTCGAGCCACGCAATCGCGATCGCCTTATCTGAGTCTTTTGCCGAACTGCGGATGAACTGGCTGAACTCATCGATCTTTTTCATTATCTGGCCGACCGGTGCCATGCCCTCGACCATCTGCGGCTTTCCGTCTTGCAACGACCAGAATTGATTGATGTAATGCCAATCGCTTTGATCCTTAGCATACTTATTCCATCTGGTCTGAAGGCTTTTGTCCTTGATCATATCCGGCCAGGTGGCGATGATCACAAAAAAATCCCGTTCACGTGACGCACGCGAACGCGAGCCGTATCCGATATTGAACGCTCCGATCTGCGAATCTTCCGGAGCCGCTTTAAGGATCTTGATCACCTTGTCCCGAACCTCAGGCGTCATCTGCTGCCACGCAATGTAGGCAGTGATCTTATGCCCGGTTTCATCCCAGGCGAACGCAGGAAGCCCAAACAAAAGCAGAACCGCGCTTAAAAAAACTGTACGCAAGACTATATTGGCCATTTATTACTCCTGATCTTTGAATGATTCTAACCAATTACGGGAATAAGAGAAAGCCGAATCTATTGGATTGAAACAAAGGAAACTTTTTCGAAGGTCTGCTCATCCTAATAGATGTGAACGCAAGGCCAAGTGGTTATTGAAAATATTTAGAACAATGTTGACACCTAAGCGTGTTATTTGATACAAGTGAAGTTTTTCGCTTGAAGACAAAATGGGAACTTTTAGCGTGACAAGACGTTTAAGTTATTTGATATGAAAAGATTTTAACGAAATTGGGGATGTCCTACTCATATCCCCCCAATCGGTAGCCGTTCGACCGGAACTGGACGATTCATAAATACCCTTCATTTATACCTACCAATTAAACCTACCGAGTGCGGCCTTACAAAAAAGGTCGCACTTTTTCTTTATTGATATATCAAAAAGGCGTCAAAGACCCATCCGGTTGAACCATCGTAGCTGGCACGACACCACTTACCTGATTTTCTGCCTATCCGGGTTACATCGTTACAAGCACCGATCATTACCACACGTCCATGCGGTATGTGTATTATCTGATAACCAGTTATGGTATTGGGTTCGGAACGTAATGCAAGGAACAGATCCCGCGGCGAATTAACGCGGGCGCTTTTGGGTTGATCGTTATCTAGGGGAAATTCAACCGGCATATTGGTAGTTTGGCCGGTTTTTCTATCTTCGCTCAATTGCCGCTTAAGATTTGCTATCTGCTCGTCTTTATCATCCGGCTTAGTTACGGACGCAGGCTTGTTTTCGGCAGTTTCTCCACGACCAACATAAAAATAGAGCAAGCCGCCTACACCTAATGCAAGCAAAACTAATATTCCTATTCCAATACCAACCAGAGCAACATTGAAGCCGGATGAGCCGCGCACAGTCGCAGCTGGCTGATAAGGCGGTGGTGGTGGTGGAGATGCAGCTACCTGTCTCGCCATAGTTGACTCGCTAACACCAGTATCCGTAAGCGTTGTCCCGTCAGCGAGGCAATACCTTAACGAATCATCCGGATAGTTCATTTTGCATAAAGGACAATGTTTCATAGCGGATATTTATAATCCAATTTTGTCTGCAAGGCAACCGTTTCACCTTGGTGCTGCGTCAGAAATCGTTTAAAGTGTCTCAAACAGGAGAAAATTTATGGCAAAGAAAGTCATTCTGGGAATTTTGGCGTTAATTCTGGTTGTTGTTGCAGGTTTATGCGTGGTGGTTGCTATGCAGCCGGAGGATTTTAAGATAATTCGTTCAGCCGACATCAATGCTCCGTCTGAAAAGGTCTTCGAGATGGTCAACGATTTTCATAATTGGGATGCCTGGTCGCCTTGGGCAAAACTTGATCCGAATATGAAAACGACCCATTCAGGACCTGGTTCCGGTGTCGGAGCAGCGTATTCGTGGGTCGGCAACGACGAGGTTGGAGAAGGCAAAATGACGATCAAATCAAATCATCCGCCCAAACAGATTGTCATCGATCTAGAATTCATCAAGCCTTTTCCCGCTAAAAACTTGACGGAATTCGGGTTCAAGGCCGAGGGCGACAAAACAAACGTCACATGGACGATGACAGGAAAAAAGAATTTTATCATGAAGGGTTTTTGCCTGGTGATGGATATGGACAAAATGGTCGGTAGTGATTTTGAAAAAGGGCTCGCGCAAATGAAAACGGTGGCCGAATCGGCCCCGAATTCTTAATTAACATAAAATTTGTCAGGACGCATGATATGAACATTATTCTGTGGATCGTCCAGATCCTGCTCGGGCTTTTATTTTTGTTTGCAGGTGTATCGAAATTTTTGATGCCAGCCGATGAAATGGCAAAAAATATGCCGCCGTCTCTCTCAATCGGGTTTATTTATTTTATCGGTGTTTGCGAAATTCTTGGCGGCATTGGCCTCGTCGTGCCGTGGTTGGCCAAGATCAAACCGTTGTTGACGCCGCTTGCGGCCGCTCTGCTGGTTATCATCATGATAGGCGCAGTCGTTGTCGTCCTGCCGATGGGCGTTGCAAACGCCATAGTACCGGCCGTTGTCGGCCTGTTGTTAATTTTTGTCGCTTGGGGGCGAAGACGCTCGTCTGCATCATAAACTGCTTAGGAGAAAAATAATGCCAACTATCAATCCTTACCTTAATTTTAACGGAAACTGCGGAGAAGCAATGGAATTTTACCGCTCTGTCTTTGGCGGTGAATTTACGACGTTCAGCCGGTTCGGCGACATGGACTCCGGGATGGAATGCCCCGAAAACGAAAAGAACAACATCCTTCATGCCGGCCTTCCGATCGGCGAACACAATGTGCTTATGGCGAGCGATTGCCCGAGCGCTTACGGCGGAGTGACGCATAGCACAGGTTTTTTCGGTCTCGGTCGGGGCCGATAGCGAAGACGAAGCCACGCGTATTTTCAACGGCCTCTCTGACGGTGGCAATGTGACGATGCCGCTGCAAAAGACTTTCTGGGGAGCATTTTTTGGTATGTGGACAGATAAGTTCGGCGTTAGCTGGATGGTCAACTACGATTACGAAAAACCGGAATAGCCTAGATTCGCATTTGGAGGAAACAATGTCATTACTGGCTCGTATATAATCGCCAAATGACGGAAGAGATCGAATTAGCAGAATCAGAGGCGTCCGCCATTGCCGAGGCCGAACCTGCTGAGTTAAAAAAGCCGCATTTTGACCGGTCCATCGTTGAAGGCCCGCTTTCATCCGCCGTTTGGAAGATCGCCTGGCCCGCAGTGCTGACAAACCTCGTCAGCGGCATTCAGGGCTGGGTCGATCAGATAATGGTCGGCAATTTGATCGGCTATCAGGCGAACGCCGCTATCGGCGTAGGTTTTCAAATATTCCTAGTCGTCATCGTTTTCGTTTCCTCAATTTTTATCGGAATGAGCGTTCTCGTAGCCCGCTTTGCCGGAGCGAACCAACGCGAAAAAGTAAACCGTACCGTCTATCAAGGCTTCCTGACTGCCATTTTCATGGCCCTCGGCATTCTCGCTCCGATCGGGTATTTTGCTGCTCCTTACTTGCTTAGGATAGTTACAAGCGACCCTGACGTTTTGGCCGAGGCATTGCCCTTTTTGCGGATAATGTTCACTTGCAGCGTCGGAATGCTCATATATTTTATGATGAGCGGGTGTTTGAGATCGGCAGGCGACGCACGGACCCCGATGATCCTCGGCATCGTTATGACGGTGCTCAATCTCATTCTTAATGTTGTGTTTATCGGTGGCCTCGGGCCGATCCCCGCGTTTGGCACCGCCGGTTCGGCAATGGGAACGTGCATCGCATCGGGCATCGTTGGAATCTACGCCCTTTACAAACTCTACAGCGGCACATGGGTCGTCTCATTTCCAAAAAGCGGCTATGCACCCGACTGGACAGTGATTAGGCAGCTTTTCAAATTTGGTTTGCCTGCCGGTATTCAGGGAATCGCGATGAATGTCGGTGGCGTGATAATGGCTGCATTCATGGGTTCGCTTGCACAGGGCAAAGCGACACAGGCAGTTTACGCAGTATGTTACAGTCAGCTTTTCCTGCTCGTGACCTGGTCGTCAAATGCCCTGATGGGAGCATCGGCGTCGGTCGCGGGACAAAATATGGGAGCAGGCCATCCCGACCGCGCAGTGGCGGCTGTTCGAACCGCAGCGAGCTTCGGCCTCGGCGGAGCGGTCTTTGTCGGGTTATTTTTCTTCTTTATTCCTCGCCAATTGCTCGCTATCTTTGGAATGACCGATCCTGCTGTCGTCGAGATCGGTGTCGAATTACTTCACGTTTTGAGCGTTTCAGGCTTGTTTATAGCGATGGCCCTTGCCTACACCGGCGGATTGCAGGGCACCGGCGACACGCGAAGCCCCTTATTTATCTCGATAATTTCACAAGTCATCTTTCCGGTTGGGATATGCTTTATCATCAAGCAAACCGGCGATCTACAGCCGATCCATATTTGGCTTGCAATTCTCATCGGCCATTTCACTCGGTTTTTGCTAAGTTTTCTGCGTTTTAATCAGCAACGATGGCGGCAAATCGCTGTAGATATTGGGACAACTGCTGGGTAAAAAAAGAGAAGGCCCCCTCGAGCCGTACTGGATGTCAAAAATACGACCTTCGGGGACCAATTGAGCCGTCAAAAACGAACGGCTCTGGAAATTCGATGAAGGATCCTGCTTTTAAGTTTACTGTAATTTTTGCAAATAAAGGGTTTAATGTATGCTGGCATACATAACGCTCGAATTAGAAGTAAGACACTGAAATTTTGGCCTAGGGAATCGCTTTCCGCAATTCGGTGAATTTGGGATCTAGTTCGCCGGCAAATCGAAAACGCCTTTCGGCTGGAGCGTTCATACCGGCTGTTTTCAGACGCAAGCCCACCATCCAATGAAAATATGGGTCGTTCGGCGAAAATTTTTCTGCCTGCCTTTCATATGCCTGCGTCTCCTCCGTATCGTTGAGCGTTTCTGTAGCACCGGCAAGCATATAATTCGCCAGAACAAGGCTTTGGTTAGAATCGACCGCATCGGCCCACGTTTTGACCGCCTCCCGGCGGCGGCCTAGAAGCCAGAGCGATTCGCCTTTTTCCTCACTGGCAGCAATAAGGTCAGGTGCTTCCTTCAGTGCTTTTTCAAGACTTGCAAGTCCGTCGTTGTAACGGCCCAGCCGATTGAGGATCGCTCCGCAGTAATAAAGGCTCAAGGCTTTTGGTTTTCCCTCTTGACGGTTTGCGGCCAAATTAAGGAGTTTGACGCCCTGTTCGGCGTTGCCGGATAGATATTCGAGCCATGCAAGTTTTGGCAAAAGTGTGTCGTTTACGAGAAATCCTGCGTCAAAAGCCCTGTAAAAATGCTGTTTTCCGTATGAAATATTCTTCTCGTCTTCCGCACTGAGCCACTGCTTTGGGTTTGCTTGGGCAAGCGCAAGTTCGTCGGGCAGAGTGATACTTTGATAAGCACGCGTTCCCTCGCGTTCGTTAAATCGAACCCAACCGCTGTGAGCGTTAAGGCCGATCCATAAGGTTGCAAAAGCCAAAAAAAACCATCCGGCCCTTCGTATAGTACCCGAAGATTTCAAATTAAAACGATAGAATGACAGGTCCTTGGCTGTGAACAATTTTAACGACCGAACCGCGAGGTATGTCGTAACCGCTGCAATCCCAAGTGCCATCAGCATCGGAACAAGTTGATAAACATCCCAAACGGCCAAATAGCTTGCCAGAAAAACGAACGCGGCAAATATCTCTTCAGGCCAGGTGAGTTGGAATGTTCTCTTGCTTTCGTTCTTTTTGGGAACGACGACCGCCGGTTTACCAAAACCAAGATAAAGTGCGTCATTAGGACAGACGCTGATGCAGTCCATGTGCTTCATGCACCCGGGATCGACGACCATGCCGAATTTGTTTACCTCCGCCGACACATTGACGTTTGCTGTGCAAACGGCCGTGCAATGGCCGCACTGATTGCAGTCGTCGGTGACGCGTATCCTGACAGGCGCGATTTTGTCAGCCAGAACAAAAACGCCGCCGTAAGGACAAGCATATGTGCAGAACCCTTTCGAACCCAGAAAATAGACGGTCATAAAGCCGCATATGAAGAGAAACGGAACGGCGACGGCAAATGTTGGAAAAGTGGCCCAAAATTCGGTCGTGATCAGATGGTTGGTGAATCCCTCCGGGATTAGTGCCTCAGTGCTCGGCTTATAAATATAACGAAGGAGCGTAGGCCACACGAACATATAAAGCGCGGCTATGAACGGCACATAAACCAGCAGCCGAGACCGAAAAGGTCTCGGTTTTAGTCCAAATTTATTCAGCAGCCATGCACAAAAATCCTGTAGAGCGACAATATGACAGCCCCAGCCGCACACAAAACGGCCAAGTATAAGCGTAGCCAATATCGCTAATGTAAAAAAGATAAATCCGGCGTTGATGAAACCGTTTTGCAGCGTGTACATCGTCTCTGACGGCTCAATCGGAGATACGGTCGTGCCCGTAATCCGCCACTGAATATAATGGACGATCATCAGCACAGTAAGGACGATCAACGAAACGGCCCGCCAACGGCTGGTCTTTGAATGCCGTATGCCGGAATCGGGCACTGCTGATTTTGCCAGCACGGGAAGCTCGATCGACCTTTTGGCCTTCATTTCCTTGCTTTCACAACCACTTTTCATAATAAATCGCTATTGGCTCAGCAAAAACCGTCCCATCTGAAACGTGTTTCCAAAACTTGATTAAAACACATAAAACGGCATTTTTTACAACGGTTGCGAGCATTCCAGGCATTTTGAGCGGAACGACCCCGGAATTGATAATTTCTATTTTATATAGTGCGCCAAAATGCAGCGAAAAATTTAATTGCGGCACGGTTTTCTTTGGTTGACTTTGTGTCGAATTTAAGATACTTTAAGTTGTTATTTCCGACAGAAAATTTTGCTAATTTGATATTAGTCATTCAGAGCGGTATCTTTACCGCTATTAAATCTACTCAGGAGTTAAGTAAAGATGAATAAGAAATTGCAGGACGGCCGGTTTCGAATCGTTTCGTCGTTGTTAGCATTTGGTTTATTGATCGGGGTTGTCTTAAGTGCATCATTAAGCGCTTCAGCCTTAGATCCATTTGGGGCCGATACGGCCCGGAACGCAGATAGCGGAACACTCGAAAAGATGATCGTGGCTAATGGAAATGTCACGATGGAAGTCGATCTGAATCGTTTGAACGGAGGCGGAGCATCTGCTCGAAAAGCAACTCTCAGTTTCGACGCAATTCAGGATACCTTCTTTGCGATACTTGTTATGAATGGTGAATTTCGCGGACCAGTCCCGAGTTCAATGGAGATCACGCCGCGAGGCAGTGCAAATCTTCCTGCCTCGCTGAGAGCTTCTTACCGGCAACTCGTCGTCGAGTATTTGCCGTGGGGCGGCGATTACGAAATGGCGGTTCGCGATAAGAAAACCGGCTTTACTTTCTTTAATATCGAAGGTCAGGAGTATAGCTATGACGGAGATCAGCGTGTTTTTGGCATCCAATCGGCCAGACTGCTTATCTCGCCTGAATTTGCTGCTCAGCTCGGACGCACTGCTGACGCAGGCGTGGTCGTCGGCACGATTGCCGGCAGCACTACAATGAGAACGGTCGAAGCCGTTCAGCTAAATGATGGTGAGGCCACACAAACCGTTCTGCCGCCGATGAATCGTGGCGAGGCTGGAACTGTTCCCGGCCCTGACGTCGTCGTAGGCGACCTCTCCGGCTTGGCTCAATTCGGAAGCAGCAGCGGCACACAGGTTGGTTTGGCGGTCGGAACAGATTCGTGCAATTTCGGCACAGTAAACCTTAACTGGTTTGCGAACCCGTCAAATGACCATCCGGTCATCCCGCAGAATCTTTACAGAATGAGCGAAAATAGCGACCGCTTTGAACAGGTCGGCCAGTCCAGCGTCAAACATGCCTTCACGGCTTTGACCAACAACATTTGCAGCCTTGGCTGTAATGGTGTTGGCGGCAGCCAGCTCGGATCAGGCTGTTCGGATCCGTACGGAGCAAGCTTAAATTCCGGGCCTTCTCTCGGTTCGCGTGCCTGGATCAATCCGTTTACCGGTGCTTATCCCCGTAATGACGGCACTACACCGAATAATAGCCACTCCGGCCACACACACCCAGGGCCGTCGCATAGGATACTGGTCGAGATCGCCGATCTGAACACCACGCTTAATCCCGGAGCAACCTACTATACAGAATCACAGTACATCACTCCGCATGAGTATGTATGGTGTCAGTCAAATCCGGGCCAGTGCAACATGTATAACAATGTGTCGTACAGGCGATACAGCGTAACCGGCACGGGCAGTCCATTCAGCTTTTCGGCTGTAGGATCGACGGTTCGTCAGCAGCCGGCAGTAAACGCCTGGACAGGAGCCACACATGTCCCGATCGAGCCTGAACGCGGGATCGACGGCATCGGCCAGGTTGTTTACAAGGTGACGCAGATTTCACCCACCTTGTGGCACTACGAATATGCGATCTATAACCAGAACCTCGATCGCGGCATCCAGTCCTTTAGCGTGCCTATCGGCGTAGGTGTCACGATAACTAATGTTGGGTTTCACGCTCCTCCACAGCACCCTGCATGGTCAGGCGACGGAACTGTAGGAGATGCGGGTTTTAGCAACACTCCATGGACAGCAACGCAGGTTCCCGGCATGATGATCTGGGGTTCGGAAACAGCCGCCTCTAATGCGAACGCGAATGCGATTCGCTGGGGTACTCTGTATAACTTCCGTTTTGATGCTGATAAACCGCCTGCAACCATGTATGGCACGGTCGGCTTCTTCAAAACGGGATCACCGGCCAACGTTCTGATACAAGGGCCGCGTTCCAGCACGCCGTCACCGTGTGCACGGGTGATCGCAAGCAGCTCGAACCCATGTGCATCGAGCAATTAACTCGTTAATGCAGTAAAAATGAAAAGCGGGAAATTCATATGAATTTCCCGCTTTTTTATTAGAACGAAAGGCGTGAGTAATTATTAATTAGCCCATTCTTCCTCGTAATTAAGCTGCCAATGCCTCGTCACCCACTTTTGAGCTGCCGTGATTGCCGTTGATTTCCATTTTTTCACATTTTCCATAATGGAAAGAGCGGCCATCGGCTTGCTCGGATCACGCTCGACCCTGATGACCTGCGTTGTTACTTCAATGATCGATTTGCCCTCTTCCAATATTCTCAATCGGACTTGGGAACCGACCGGCGGCAAAGTCTCAAGATTAACCAAAGCGCTGGTTTCGCCAACGTTCTCAGTCAACCCTTCGACCCTTATCCTTTCGCCGGTTTCAGTATCAACCCAGCTCGCCAGAACCGGCATGCTTGCCGTGATGCGATGATGCAATGGCGTTTTGTATGATGCTGCAGAATATTCTACTTGTGCCATTTTTCCCCCTTATTCTATCTTTATCTATGCATCGATTTCCGGATATATTCACCCATAATAAAAATGCCTGACCAATGTAGTTTAGTTTTACAAAAAAGTCAAGTATGCCTGTTTTTCTGCAAAACATTGGTTCTAAATCGGTTTCGGCCTTAGCACCGAAAGCAGATCATAACTAAAATGCTATAAAGTGCACTTAATTAAACGCGTTTAACCTTCGAAAGGTTGCACGCGAAATTTAAGACTGGCAAAACAGTAAATTTACTTAGAATTCATAAAAATTTCATCAACCGGCAATTTATGGCCTATATAGTTTTGCTTTTACGTTTGCATTGCCTACAGGGAACCGGGATTGCATTATTATTTTCATAGCACTTCGTTCTGAATTATATATTGCTATTATCAATGAGCTAGACATCTATACAATCGGCTTATAGAAGGCTAATAATAGCTATGTCAGTTGGCAAAAACCGATCTAAAGCGCCTTGCATTTCGTGAAGAGAAAGAATATCTTGTTACCTTAAAAATCCGAAAAATAGAACAAAAATCCAGAAAACCAAAATTCGAGCCTTTACATTAGGCGATCTAAAAAGCAGAAATGCTTGGAAAAATTAATTATGAGGTCAAAAAACAATGACTAAAAATGTTTTAGTAAAGTTCTTATCAATAATGATGCTTTCAGCCATGGCTTGTGTCGGCACTCTTTTTGCCCAATCAGGCGGAACCGGAAGTATCAGTGTGACTGTTACCGATACCACCGGAGCTATTGTTAAAGGAGCATCACTTGCACTTACCAATAAGGCAACCAATCAGTCACAGACTGCGGCAACAGGCGACGACGGACTACATACGTTTGTTCTCCTACAGCCCGGCACATATACATTAAAGACATCTGCATCCTCGTTTGGAGATAATACTTCAGAGATCGGAGTGCAGGTTGGCCGCACAACCGATGCAAATGTCGCACTTTCAGCTGGCAATGTCTCAGCAACTGTTCAGGTTACTGCTGAAGGCATTCAAACAACGTCGAGTAATTTCGATGCTGTTCAAAACGCAGACGCTATTCAAAACCTGCCGATAAATGGCCGACGGTTTCAGGACCTTGTCGGCGGGACACCAACCGCACTGGTCGATAATGCGACGCGAGGCCAGATATCACTTGCAGGACAACGCGGCATCAACTCGAATGTAAATGTTGACGGCGTTGATTTCAATCAGCCGTTTTTTGGTGGTATTCGTGGCGGCGAAAGGTCGAATTCCGCTTTTACTCTTCCGCAGGAATCTATCCGTGAGTTTCAGGTTGTGGCATCGGGTTACTCGGCCGAATATGGCCGCAGCTCGGGCGGTATAGTAAATGCCGTCACAAAATCAGGAACAAACGATCTGCGAGGCTCTGCATTTCTTGTTTGGCGTCCTGAAGATCTAGCTTTGGGCAATGAGTTTACCGATGCGTTAAAAGATCAGAAACTGAATGCTCTCTCGATCCCCATCATCATCGCTCCTACCCAAACGCAATTTGGCGGTTCGCTTGGCGGCCCGATCAAAAAGGACAAATTATTCTTTTTCACCTCCTACGAACAGCAGAAATTTTCTGTCCGGCGAGCGGTTGCACAAACAACACTTGTCAATTTCGTGCCTACTGTAGCACAAGCGGAACCCTTTAACACTTACACCGCAGAACGGGTAGGTTATAACCAGACGAATGATGCAAAGGCATTTCTTGGAAAGATCGACTGGGATATCAGCGGAGCTAATCGATTTAACATTCGTTACAATTACAGCAAAAACAATGCATTGAACGGAGTTTCAACAGGTGACACTTCGCTCGATCCGACGACAAACCGTTCAGTCGGAACCAACGGAACTGAAATCGATCGAAATAATGTCGTGGTCGCACAGCTTATCAGCACGTTCTCGCCCCGGTTGTTGAATGAGGTCCGACTTCAATATGCAAAAGAAGAGCGTCCACGGCCCGCCAATGTCCAGCAGGTGAGCGTCGTGACCAACATCGGCGAACTTGGGACCCGCACATTTCTTCCCACCGTCCAGGATGATAAGCGTTACCAGGTGATCGACAGCATGACCTTCATAACCGGGGGCCATACGATCAAGTTTGGCGGCGAGTACAGCAAGATCAAGGCTACTCAGTCGTTCGGATTCAACCAGTTCGGAAACTACGCGTTTTCGGGTTTGACCGGAACGTCGGATATTTTGAATGCCTTGTCCGTCACTCCGGGTACGACGGCAGGCAAACTTGGCAGATTTGATGTTACGCAAGCCAGATTCAATCAGCAGATCGGAAATTTACAGGCGGCGTTTGACGTTCAGGAACTGGCATTCTTTGGTCAGGATTCCTGGAGAGCAACGCAAAAGCTGACGATCAATTTCGGCCTGCGTTACGAAAAACAGTACAATCCGTCCGCTGAAGCCAACAATACACCTGTGATCGATGCCATCAAGGCCGCGTCTTTCCCATTGCTGGGCGGACGCTCTGTTGACCCTACGCAAATTCCCGACAGCAAACATCAATGGGGACCGCGATTGGGCTTTGCTTATGACCTCACGGGCGACGGTAAAACTGTTATCCGCGCGTATAGCGGAGTTTATTATGCAAGAACTCCGGCCATTGTCCTGGCTGCACCATTCAACAATTTCCGCAATCCGGCAGGCGATCTTAGTGTCCAACTCGGTCCGGCCGCATTTCCGGGAAGCGCACCGACCCAGACAACTGCCTCCAACTTCAACTTCACCAATTTTTATAACGCTAATCCAAACTATAGCGCTATAACTGGTTTGACGGCTGCTCAATGTGCAAATGCCGGGAACGCCTTCAATAATGGTGGAAGCCAGGCATTGTTTAATCAGTGTGCGCCGAACACAATATATCGTCAGTTCGCCGTCTTGAACATTAACCTAAATACATTTAACTTGAACACCCTTCCGAGTCTTTCGGGGGCACAACTTCAGACAATCGCTGACCGACTTCGCGCGGGAACTTCTAATCCGCCATCGGCCCTTGGATTTTTCCAGAACTCAAACCTGATCGGTATCTCACCTGATTTCGAAAATCCTGTTTCATATCAGTTTGGCGGAGGCTTCGAGCGGGAAATCTATAAGGATTTTATCTTCGGGATGGATTTTTCATGGGTTAAAACAATACATCTTGAAAGAAATGCAGATATCAACCTTCCTGCCCCATCGAGTTTTGATGTTGTTGGCCGGCCGATATATATCCGGGCCAATCGTCCCGTAACTTCTTTAGGAACGATCCAGCTGCGTGACTCGACGGCAAACTCGCTTTATCGCTCAGTTACCTGGCGTGCACGCATCAATAAGAAGTGGGGACAGATCAATGCCTTTTACACTTGGTCAAAGAACGAATCGGATGACGACAATGAGCGTGATTCCGGCGGCGTTCTTTATGACGATCCGTTTAGCAGAAGGGGCGAGTATTATGCGTCAAGATTAGACCGCACACATAACTTTACCGCGACCCCGATCTTTTTCCTCCCGTGGGGCGTTGACGTTTCAAGTGGTATTCGACTGCGTTCCGGCAGCCCGCTAAATCCCGTTATCGGTGCTCCGACAGACCTTAATGGTGATAATAACGGCAGTAACGAACGGCCTTATTTTGTTCCCGGAATAGAGATCCCTAGAAACTACTATCGAAACAGGCCGATCTATGACGTGGACCTTCGTGTACAGAAGCGGATCAGTCTAGGCGAAACAGCCAAGCTAACCTTCTCAGGCGAGATCTTTAATATCTTAAAAAGATCCAATCTCCAGATAGGCCAAAGCACGGCTTCGGGTTCACCGACCCTGTATTGCCGCAGTGCCGGTAACACAGGTATTGAGCAGCCTGGGCAAGGTCCGGGCGCGACTTTGTCGCGTTGCGGTCTTGACGGCGCTACGAGTTCGAATTTTTTACAGCTTATTGACCAAAGACGAGTCCTCACCAATGCGGCAGGAGTATCCGTAAACAATCCGAACTTTGGGAAATTAAACCTATTAAACACTCCCGGCAGCCAGCCCTTCCAGGTGCAGTTGGGAGCACGTTTAACTTTTTAAGTTTCACTCTTGTGAAACTTTCGGGCACGCTTTCTACGGGAAGCGTGCTTTTTTTGCCCTTTTTTTAGATGGGCCTATCGTTTACACTTCTTCAAGTGCGAATACTCTACGTTTCATCGGCCAAAACATACGGCGGCGGCGAGCGGCATCTTGTCGATCTCAGCCGTGAAATAACTGCGCGCGGCCATGAGGTGTTCTTTGCACTTCGGCCGACGAATCAGTGGCAGGATAGACTTGATTTCATCCGGCCGGAAAACTTTCTGCATGTCTCTATCCGAAATTCCTTCGGGATGTTCAGCGCAAACAGGATCGGACGATTTATGGAGACTAATAAAATTGATCTTCTCCATGCTCATGTGGCCCGCGATTATTTGGCTGCAAGCGTTGCCTGCCGCGTCGCAGGAAGCACTAAACTCGTTCTGACGCGGCATGTGGTTTTCCCCATGAAACCTTTTTATAAATTTGCACTGCGAAATGTTGATGCGGCTATCGCTGTTTCGACTAGCGTGAAGGTTCAGCTCGAAAGAGTTTTTCCGGCAAAAAAAGTGTTGATTATACCTAACGGTATAGACTCAGTAACGCCAACTGCTGCTGAGAAACAAATACAGGCCGACAATTTTCGCAGTTTTCACGACATCCCTGCGGAAGCTCCGCTTGTCGTAACGATTGGTGAATTGTTGGTTCTAAAAGGACAGCGTGATCTCGTTTTAGCCGCCAATGAGATCGTAAAGCGGCATCCGGAATGCCGATTCGTTATCGCAGGCAAGGATAATTCCATCGATCAAAAATTCCGTCGGGAACTCAGGCGTCTCGTAAAGGTTTTGGGGCACGAAGACAGATTTTTATGGCTCGACTGGCTGGATGACATTTCGCCGCTCTTATATGCCGCAAATATTTTTGTCTCGCCGTCGCATTCCGAAAGCTTTGGCCTCGCGATCCTGGACGCGATGGCCGCAGGGACGCCGGTCGTGGCCACCGCTACTGATGGAGCCAAAGAGCTGCTGAAGGGAACGAACGCATTGGCACCGATAAAAGATCCGCTTGCCCTCGCCGACAAGATATGTGAATTTTTGGACGACCCCGAACGTAGCAGATTTCTAGGCCATCAGCTACAGGCAATTGCTCTTGAAAATTACGGCCTCGCTACGATGATCGATGCGACTGAGGCAGTTTATCGTAAGGTCGTTTAAGATTCGAGTTTTAGCTTGTGTTGACAGAAACAAACTAAAGTTTGAACTCTAAACGAATATCGGTTTATCTTATGAGTATGCGGCTTTTTTGTCTGATTTTCCTTCTGGTTTTCGTGTATTCAATGAAATCAACCGCGCAAACAACCGAACAGCTTGCCGATCATTGGGAAAAAATTCATATATCCAGAATATTCCCATCAGATGTTCGTCACACTGATCTGAAAAAATATCTTGTGCACTTAAAAAAAAGCGGCGTTGCGGTTAGCGAAGTTGGACGCAGCTACGCTAATCGAGAGATCTATCAGATCGAATGGGGCACCGGGCCGCTAAAGATATTTATGTGGTCTCAGATGCATGGCGACGAACCCACTGCAACCTCAGCTCTCATTGATATGTTCGCGTTTCTTCAGAAAAACCGAAGCGCTGCTTGGGTAAAAAAGATCGGCGAGACAATGACGATCCGCGCCGTTCCGATGCTTAATCCCGACGGTGCCGATGCATATCAAAGAAGAAATTTTCAGGGCATCGACATCAATCGCGACGCGCTTGATCTAAAGTCACAAGAAGCAAGACTCTTGAAACAGCTTAGAGACGATTGGAATCCCTCGATCGGATTTAATCTGCATGATCAGGGACGGCTGACGACAGCCGGACGTTCGATCAATCAGGCCGCGATTTCGTTTCTTGTTGTCCTTGGTGACGCTGCAAAGACATCAAATTTTGGGCATCAAAGAAATCAACGCGTTGCGGCTGCAATGGTTGCTGCACTGCGAAAATTTATTCCCGGCCATATCTCACGCTACAGCGACGAATGGACGCCGACTGCATTCGGCGATAATTTTTCTGCTTGGGGAACGCCGACGATCCTGATCGAAACCGGCGGCCTCCACGGCAAGGACGAGATGTATCTCGTTAAGATGAACTTCGTGGCGTTTATGACCGCTCTACAAGTGCTGGCGACCGGTAAAGAAAGCGAACAAGACGCGACGCAGTATTCATCGCTGCCTGAAAACAGCTCTGGCGGCCTCTATGATTTTATTTTTCGACGGGCAAATATTGTGAACGGGGTAATTGGGCAAAACGCATCAGTCGCGGACATCGCCGTGAGTACTGAACGCCGCCGCGCAAGCTTTTCCGCGCCGAATTTTATCAGAAATATCGGCGATCTTTCGGCTCTGAAAGGACTCGAAGAATATGACGCAAGCGGCTACAATGTGGTTCAAAGACTGGGCTGCCTAAAGATCGGCGAACTAGGTGAGTTTTTCTTCTATCGTAAGGATCGGGTCGTAGATTGGTCGGCGGCTGACATCGAAAAACAGTTTCCGCCGGACGCGATCTTCTCGAGTGGAAAGTGGATCAAAGGTGAAATAGCCTTTTCAAAAAAATAGTAAATTGCTGTGTTAACACTTTTAAAGATCAAAAATATTGCCCTGATCAACGATTTGGCGGTCGAGTTTGGCAGCGGGCTGAACCTTTTGACAGGTGAGACCGGCTCAGGCAAATCGATCATTGTCGATAGCCTCGGAGCATTAACCGGCGACCGCGTTTCGGGAGATCTGATCAAAGAAGGTTGCGAAACTGCTGCCATCGAGGGTTTGTTCTCGATCACCATCGACGACGATCTGAGATCACTATTAGAGACGAGCGGCATCGAAATCGACAGATCTACAGAAAACGAACTGATAGTGCGCCGCGAACTTTCACTAACCGGCAAGAACCGAATTTTTATCAACGGCCAGCTCGCCACGCAAAATCTTCTGAAAAAGATCGGCGGTTTTCTGGCCGATATACACGGCCAGGGCGAGCAGGCTGCGATTTACGATGTCGAAACACATATCGACATGCTTGATGAGTTTGCGGCTGTTGGGGAATTAAAAGAAAAAGTTGAGAAGGCATTTCGTAACATATCCATCGTTAGATCGGAACTTGCGTTGCTCGAAAAAGACTCGGCAGAGAAGTTGCAGCTTATCGATATTCTGCGGTTTCAGACAAACGAGATCGGTTCCGCAAATCTACAACCAGGTGAAAATACCGAGCTTAACGAAGAAAAGCTTCGCCTGAACAACGTCGAAAAACTTACGTTGCTCAGCGACGAGGCGTTCTCACTGCTTTACGACAATGCGGAATCGACCACCGCAACACTCGAAAAAGCAGAACGAAAGATCAAGGAATTAGCCGAGTTTGAATCGAAATTTGGTGAATATGCGGACGGCATTTCTTCGGCTCGTGCTGTGATCGAAGATCTTGCGATCGCGGTGCGCGATTTTCGTTGCCATCTAGAATTTTCGCCTGAGCGATTGCAGGAGATCGAAGATCGCCTTGCCGAAATATCACGGTTAAAGAAAAAATACGGCGGTTCAATAAATGAGGTACTCGATCATTTTCGCAGCAGCGAAGAGCGTCTGCAAAATATCGAAACTGCTGAGTTTCGTGAGGAAGAGTTAAAAAAGTTGATCCTGGAACGCCGAGTTGAATACCTGAAATTTGCCAGAAAGCTTCACGACGCGAGAGTGAAAGCCGCTAAACTATTTGAAAAACAGGTCGAAGAAAACCTAAAAGCGGTCGCTCTAGAAAAGGCACGTTTTGAGGTTCGGATCGAGACCTTTGATGCTGACGACAGTGCGTTTACGACAAATGGCATCGACCGCATCGAGTTTTACTTTTCTGCAAATATCGGCGAGCTGCCTAAGCCGCTTGCCAAGGTTGCGTCCGGCGGCGAAGCGTCGCGTGTAATGCTTATTCTAAAAACAACGGCGAAAACCAGTGTGCGGCAAAAAACAGCGGTCTTTGACGAGATCGACATCGGTATTGGCGGTCGCGTGGCCGAGGCTGTTGGCCGAAAATTAAAAGATCTGGCTGTAACCCAGCAGGTGTTGTGCGTCACGCACCAGCCGCAGATCGCGTCGCTTGCAGATCGTCATTTTATAGTTAAAAAGGAAACGCTTCGAGGCCGCACGCTTGTAAAAACGCGCGAGTTGACTGCGTCCGAACAGATCGAAGAGATAGCACGAATGCTCGCCGGCGAACAAATTACAGAACAGGCACGCGACAACGCGCGTGCTATGCTTGCGTCAGCAAAATAAAATATGACTGCACAACTTCTTGCAAACGTCATTCGCGGTGAAACGGTCGAGTCCGTTTACTACGGCCATCTTTCGATCATCGACGGCAACGGGAATGAAGTCGTGTCGCTTGGCGATCCTTCGACGGTGACTTATTTCCGCTCGTCTGCAAAAGCGTTTCAGGCAATTCCGTTTCTCACGAGCGGAGCGGCCAATGCTTTTGGTTTTACTGAGGACGAGATAGCGTTGGCGGTCGCTTCGCACTCAGGCGAGCCGATGCATGTCGAGATCGCGGCGCGGATGCTCGGAAAGGCAGGCTTTTCGGAATTTGATCTACAGTGCGGCGTGCATCTGCCGTTTAGCGAAGCGGAAGCTCATCGCATGTTGGCTCAGGGGATAAGGCCGACGCAGCTTCACAACAACTGCTCAGGCAAACACGCGGCGATGCTCGCCTTTGCCAAACATATCGGCGCCGACACCGCGAAATATCTCTCGCCGAAACACCGCATCCAAAAACGGATCTTAAGATGCGTAGCTGACTTTACGGAACTGGCTGAAGAAGACATCGCTGTCGGCATTGACGGCTGCGCCGCTCCGATCTTTGCCTTGCCGGTCGCGGCGATGGCGAAAAGCTTTATCAACCTGATCCGCCCGGCGAAGTTTCCCGAAGCGGCGCAGATCGCCTGCCGCCGCATAGTCGATGCGATGATAGCCTATCCCGAACTCATCGGCGGCTCGACGCGGCTCGACACGATGCTGATGAAAGCCGCGCCCGCACATATCATCTCAAAGGTAGGTGCCGACGGCGTATGGCTCTGTGGCGTCTTGCCGTGCGAAAACTGGCGCACCGGCCTTGGAATCGCTCTCAAAGTCGCCGACGGCGACGATTACCGCGCCCGGCCCGTAGTCGCGATCGAAATCCTGCGTCAGCTCGAAGTTTTATCCAAAAAAGATCTAGCAGACATGTCGCCGATGCCGATCAAGAATCGAAAAAACGATATTGTAGGCCGCGTCGAGTGTCAGATCGATCTCAGCAGATAATTCGCTGGTTTAACACCTTGAAGTTGGCAATCGGAATAATTCTACTTGTCGTTTTAATAGCAGGCTGTAACGGGCCGGTGATATCTGATCCGCGCGCCAATTACCCGTCGCATTGGTTCGAGCTAACTAACGACCCGAACAAACCCGACTTGGAAATATTGCCTGAGGAAGCCGCACCGGGCGAGGTTATTTTGTCGAAGCGGAATGAGCTTGGCATTTTGTCGAACTTTGCGGCGACGCCGTTTGAGTTGGACGGCAAGCGGTACGCGAGCGTCGAAGGCTTTTGGCAGATGATGCTTTATCCCGAAGGGCCGGATGACGAGCGTGCAAAAGACAAAAACGTGACGTGGAAGTTCACCCGCGAACAGGTCGCGCAGATGACGGCCTTCGAAGCAAAATCCGCCGGCACGCTTGCCGAGGAGAATATGACGAAACTCGGCATCGACTGGTGTACCTATCAAGAACGGCGTCTCCTCTACCGATCCGCCACGCCCGGTGAACACTACCGCCTCATCGTCGCCGCAATGCGTGCAAAGCTCGAACAAAATCTCGAAGTAAAACGCATCCTGCTCGCGACCGGCGACCTAATCCTCAAACCCGACCACCACGGCGAAGAAAACCCACCTCCGGAGTGGAAATACTACGAGATATGGATGCAGCTTCGCTCAGAGATGCAGAACGAGATGCAGAAGCCGACACGTTAGTAAGGGCGGTACATTCAACGTTGGGTGTATCGCCCTTGCTTTACGCGCAGGCTTGAGCAACTAAAAATTAACATTCATTTAACACCTAATTTACCTTTCGTTAACTTCAGCTGAATAGTCTGGTTCTTGCAGGCAATATTTCAAAACAGATCTCGAATCAAGGGGCAGGTTGGGCGAAGCTGAATCTTCGCCCCGGCTGTCCGTTTAACACAGGAGAAATATGAAAACGAAAACATTCGTGCAGGCCATATCGGCAATTATTATTATTGTTAGTTCATCAATGTTAGTTTTAGCCCAGGTACAGACAACTGGAACACTGACCGGAACAGTTACCGATCCAAATGGTGCCTTTCTGTCGGGCGTTGAAGTAAGCATATTAAATCCAGCGACCAGATTTAAGCGCGAAGGTGTAACTTCGGGTGAAGGCCGTTTTATCTTTGCTGTAATACCCGCTGGAACATACAGCTTGACATTTAAACATGAGGGATTTTCGACAGCTAAAACAGAGAGCATAAAGGTCGAAGCCGCCGTGACACGCACCATCGAACAAACGAT
>JANMDA010000399.1:0-6550 GCA_031376085.1 Chloracidobacterium sp. | reverse complement strand
TTACACTCGCGTTTCCGCCCAATGTTTGTCATTGGCACTGTTTAAATATAAAATTGCCGTGCCTGCCAATGCCGGATGAAATATAAATTTCTCAATTTCCTACGCCAATTTGCGCTGATGCTGCTCGTCATTTGGACGGTGGTTTCGCTCGTGACGCTGTTGATCGAGATCGTGCCGGGCGATCCGGCGACAGTTATGCTCGGCGAGACGGCGACGCAGGAGCAGATCGATAATTTCAGAACCAAGCACGGCCTCGACAAGCCTGCTTTTTTCTTTTCATACAATGCGGAAAGCGGTATGGTGTGGAACGGCGGCAACAATCGCTATGCAGATTACTGGCTCGGTTTATTGCACGGCGATCTTGGAACATCCTTTCGAACCGAGAGGCCGGTCAGAGATATGATCTTTGAGCGCTATCCGGCTACCATCAAGCTCGCTCTGGCAGCCATGCTTGTCGCTATCGGCATCGCTCTGCCGCTCGGCGTGTTAGCAGGTTCGCGTAAAAATTCGTTTGTCGATAATTTTGCATCGTTTTTTGCGCTTCTTGGAATCTCGCTTCCAACATTCGTTATCGGCCCTTTTTTGGTTTACATCTTTGCGGTTCGACTGGGTTGGTTTTCGCCGACCGGAAGTTATTATCCCGAAGATATAGTTTTGCCTGCCGTGACATTGGGAGCCGCACTTTCCGCAATACTTACACGAATGATCCGGTCGAGCGTGATCGAGGAACTTGGCGAAGACTACGTTCGCACCGCCCGCGCAAAAGGCGTCAGCGAGCGAATGGTGCTGTTCAAACATGTTCTAAAAAATGGTTTGATCCCGGTAGTCACGATCCTCGGCTTGCAGCTTGGAGTCTTGTTGGCGGGAGCGATCATCACTGAAAAAATATTTAACTGGCAAGGCCTCGGACTTTTGCTTCTCGAAGACGGCATCGGCAAACGCGATTACAGACTGGTGCAAGGCTGCGTTCTTGTCATCAGCGTCACATATATTCTGGCAAATTCACTGACGGATTTTGTCTATCGCAAACTCGATCCGCGTATTCGACTTTCATAAATGAGTAGACTTGCTTACATCGGAATCGCAATCGCCGCCATTTTTATTTTGGCTGCGATATTTGCGCCGTGGATCGCAACGTATGACGTGACGGCGCAAAATCTGGCGATGCGCTATGTCGGGCCGTCGGCGGAACATTGGTTTGGAACGGACGGACTCGGCCGCGATGTGTTTTCGCGTGTTGTTTTTGGAGCACGCATTTCGCTGGAAGTTGGAATTACCGTCGTCGTGGTTTCGTCGATCATCGGGACGATCATCGGTGCGGTCGCCGGATTTTATGGCGGCTTAGTCGATAAGTTTCTTTCGGGTTATGTCTTTAACGTATTCCTCGCATTTCCCGGCCTTCTGCTGGCAATTGCGTTGGTCGCATTTCTTGGTGCCGGTCAGGGCAAGTTGATAACCGCTCTCTGTGTGATCGGTTGGGTCGGCTACGCACGCGTGATGCGCGGGCAAGTATTAAAGGTGCGCGAATACGATTACGTTCAAGCCGCGCGGGCTTTGGGCGCGAGCAATATGCGTATTCTCTTCACTCATATATTGCCAAATGCTGTTCAACCGCTAATAGTTCAAGCGTCGCTCGGCATGGCCGGTGCGGTTTTGTCGGAAGCATCGCTCTCATTTCTTGGTTTGGGAATTCCGCCGCCGTCTCCGAGTTGGGGAACTATGATCGAAGAGGCCCGCCAGTTTTTCAGCACTTCCCCGCATGTTTTGTTTTTCCCCGGAGTTGCCATCGCGTTGACCGTATTGGCATTCAACTTTATCGGAGACGGCCTTCGCGAGTATCTCGACCCGAAACAACGCAGCCGATAATGCCCATTAAAAAGTAGTAACCTTTTTGAGCAGCCTATGCATCTAAACGCCGTTAACTTTGTTTTTTAGATCGAGGTGGCTGCCAATGAAACGTTTTATTCCGGTTCTTTTCTGTTTGTTAATGTTATCCGTAGTAAGCTTCGCTCAGTCAGGACGAAAGGCGGCTTCAACACCAAAGCCGACAGCAGTCGCTGCCAATCCCGACGATCCTTCACAATATTCGGAATCAAAACCGCATCCGCCGCGAACCTATCGCAAAACCGAACGCTTTCCCGGTATCGCTGACGGAAAAAATGCGCAAACTCCGACAAACCCGGTCACAGCCGTAAATACCGGCGAGAAAGACGACGGCGAAACGCTTCGTGTTGAAACAAATCTTGTCACTATTCCGGTTTCTGTCTTTGACCGCAACGGACTTTACATTCCCGGCTTGAGGCAGCAGGACTTCCGGATATTCGAGGACGGCGTCGAACAGGAGATCGCATATTTTGGGCGAACAGATAAACCTTTTACGGTTGCTCTGCTTCTCGATACTAGCCCTTCAACGGAATATAAGATCGACGAAATTCATCGGGCGGCCGAGGCATTTGTCGATCTGCTCGGGCCGGAAGACAGCGTGATCGTCATCGAATTCAACAGCAGCGTCAAGGTCCAAACTGAGGCGACGAAGGACCACGATAAGATCTATAAGGCGATCAACCGCGCAAAATTCGGCAACGGAACTTCTCTCTATAATGCGGTCGATGAGGCTTTGAGAAAACAGCTTGGCCGTATATCGGGGCGAAAGGCTGTAGTATTATTTACCGACGGCGTGGACACGACGTCACGCAAAAACAGTTATGACGGCACACTAAATTACGCCGAAGAGTCGGACTCACTCATATTCCCGATTTATTACAATACCTATTTCGAGAATCGACGCCGAGCCTCTTCTCCGTTTCCCGACATATTTGGCGATCCGGTAATTCGCACCGGAGTAACGGCTGAGGAATATGCGCTTGGGAAAAAATATCTCGAGGATCTGGCTGACGTTACCGGCGGACGCGTCTTTCGTCCCGAATCGACGCCTGGCGGCCTGACCGCTGCATTCGAAGGCATTGCCGAAGAACTTCGACGGCAATACAACCTCGGCTATGTTCCAAAAGACGAAGGTAAAGCCGGCCAGCGCAAAACAATCAAAGTCCGCGTAAACAGGCCCAATCTCGTTCTTCGATCCCGCGACAGCTACATAGTCGGAGCATCAGCTCCTCAACCGGCTCAACTTCCATCAAAATGAGGAAGGTCGTAATGGGAAGTTTCTGATGTAAAATTAGAGCAATTTTTTTGACGCGGATTGTGCGGATCAGGCGGATAAAGACTGATTAAAAAAATCCGTTTCATCCGCCCAATCAGCGTTAAAATCTATTCTATTTCCATGTGGCTGCCGATAAATCGATCTGGCCGTTTATCGTTTTCGCAACAGGATCACCTTCATTGAACATTATCCGCTCCAACGTTAGAAGTGAATTTGAACCAGATACACCGACTGTGTTGAAATTAAGATTCAAAAGAATACCGTTTTCATTTATCGGCTCCACTCCGTAAACGGCAACTCGCAAGATGCCCGCTTCTTCGGCGTTGACGACAGCGGTGAGCCTGTTGCTGATAGTTCCCGCCAATTCGACCGGGACAGCTTTAGGCTGTATCACCGATGGATTGTATCTGAGAACGAACTCATAAGCGATGATCCCCTTATTCGCTGCTCCCTGGACGCTAACAGGTATGCTGACCTCACTGTCGGCCAGTATCACCAAATGCGGAAAGGTAACATTAATGTTTCTCTCGGACTTGTCGCCGATGTTGCTCTCAACCGGCCTCGCACCCGTGTTGGTCCAATTACCGGAAACCTCACCCATCAGCAATGCCGTGTAGTCATCGCCGGCAATGGTGGAAATGATTGATGCATAATTCCTGTTCGCGGGACTAAATCTCCACGTTCCTGCTGTCCCGAATGGCGGAGACGAAGTGACGTAACGCGCTATCTGTCCTGCGTCGAACGACGAGACAGCTCCGTTCCCGCTGACATCGGCCACGACCAGTTGATTGCCGGTCAAATTGACGATCCCGGCAACATGCTGTGCGATCTTTGCCGCGTCGAATGAGCTAATACCGTTCACGCCGCCCGTCTTGGAGGGCGTAACTGCGTAGGCACCCGAACCAAAGCCGCTGAGCGAATAATTACCTCCCGGAAAATCTGACAAGACCGAAACTGCGGGCGAACCTGCACCGCTGATCAGCACATTTGAAACAAAACGCGGCGGCGGCGGCCCCGAAACTGCGTTGCCGTATGTAACGGTTCCGCTAATCGAGACAGACGGCGGCGTCGGCGAAGACGTCGCTGCCGGAGAGCTGTCAGGCCAAAAACCCGGTGTAATGTCATATGGCGCTCCGCTCACCATATTTCCGGCGACGGTTTGCCCGACAGTGTAGTCAAGTGAAAATATTCCACCCGATCCAATGCCGCCGCCCCCCGCGACGACCGATTCTGTGATCGAAAAGATGCCGCCGGATTGAGCAAAAATGACCGCTGACAAAAAAATCATCGACGAAGGTACAATTAAATATTTTTGAATTTTCATAATTCACATCCTTTATCGTTCCGATACACGCCGAGCTGAAACGGTGAAATTCATGGGCCTATTTTGACGGTGCCCGAACTTCCAAGACGTTCCAACCGGCTCGGACGGCTAAGCACTTGCGGCTCGTGATAATCGGCGGCAGAAATTGATATTGTGTCGCCAGCCATGGTCGCCAAATGTCCCTCTCTGATTGTGTTGTAAGGATGAAAGAGTGTCCCGTCTTCATAGCCGGTGGAGTTAAAGAGCGAGACAAATATCACGTTGGTTGCCGACGGCATATCACGTTCGCGGCCGAACCAAACAAAGCGATGATCACGAGCTAGTGGCGTATTTAACGTAAAACCCGTCCCGGCCCAGGTGTTGCCAAACGGCGAGTAAATACGCGTGGCAAAATAATCGCCCCAGCGGCCTTGGGCCCGGTTGCCAAAACTCGCGCCAAGCGTTTCCAGGGGCGTTATAGTGTTATTGTTGAAATCGTCAGCGATCCATGCGGCGACACCGGGATTGCCGGTATTGCCGCCGCAGCCAAACGCAATGGTCCCGCCGAGATGCCCGCGATCGTTCGGATGCACAGAGGCATAACCAAAGGCGATACTGTTGCTGAATATCTGCCCCTGCCCACCCGGAAGCAATGTGCGGTCGCTTTCGTTGAAGCGCACGACCTCGACGTGCGGGAGCGCAAATCCGCCGCCCTGCGCCACATCCCACATAAATCCGATCACGCCGTTTGCAACCCATGCGCCTAGAATTCGATCATCCGAGTTGCTCGTGAAGTTCGTCCCTCCGGCGCAGGTCGCGACATAACTGCCACGAACCGGAGTCGGAGGAGTAGCCAGTGTGTAAGCCGCATGATTAACATTGTTCGGAGCGGGAATAATGGTGGTGCTCTCGGGCCAGCGGTAGATGGCCATCTGCGTGTTAGAGTTATGAGCTCCCCAATACATTGTATCGTGCGCTCCATGCGTAAGACGCAGCGAGCTATGGCCGGTATCGTTAAAAAAATTACCTGAAAACCCGGTTCCCTGCACTAGGTTCGAAAGCGGAATGCGGGCGATGATCGAACCGATTGAACTGCATCCGGTGCAATTCGCACAACCCGCCGGACAGGCACCGTTTGGGCACGCTAGCGTGCAAGTCGGCGGGCCTACATTCGACGTCCGTCGCGGAAAGTAATTGGCTGTAAAATAAAGAAAGTTGTCGCTCACCGACAGGTCAGGAAAATCGAGCCAGATCCCGGACGCTCCTGCGGGCGGCGTATTGAGGCCGAAGGTCGCGGGCGTGAAGTCGTAAACCAGCCATGTATTGTTAAGTATGTCGGCCTGCGAGCGTGCAACCGCGAGACGGTATGTGTTATTAGCATTGTCCGGATTATATTGTATCAGCCAACACATCAGGCCATGTGTGCGGACATAGTAGACATATTGGTCGCCGCCAAACCCGCTATTAACATTGTCCACCACGTTGTCCGCCGGGAAATTGTCTGCCGGATTGATGTATGAGTATGTTTGTCCGCGATCGCCCGAAACAGATGCGTAGTTGTTGGTCGTATAAAAGATAACCCGGCCGTTAACGCCGACACTCGGCTCGTAAGGAGAGAAATTTGGCGCTCCTGCTCCCGGCAACGCAGGACTGTCACCGGTTGTGGTATTTCTAAAGAAAGTAAAAGTGCCGGGAGCCTCCGGCGCGTCTGAATTCTGCTCAGGAATGAGCCTGACGTCCGTGGGCGGGTTTGTAGGTCGGATATCTTCTTGACGCACGTCCGGGTCAACACGCGTCCTGATGGCAGGATGCTCACGCTCCTCGGCTTCCTCTCCTTTTTTGCGCTCTGCCCGTCGGACGGGCGGAGATTTAAGCAGCGGACCGCGAAACGGGCCTTTGGCAGCCACCGTAAAAGTCTTTGAAGGCATGTCATTTTCCTGATGCGATTGAGCCTGTAATACCGTTGGCTGCCGAATCCAGCCAAGCCAAACGAGTAACAGGCAAATTGGTGCGAGTGCAAAGAGAGCCGCGATTCTTAGGTGCTTTCGTCTTCTGTTCATTTCATTTTCTCCTATGGTGATTGCTCA
>JANMDA010000347.1:0-8508 GCA_031376085.1 Chloracidobacterium sp. | reverse complement strand
CAGGTAAAAAGCAAATGGTCAGATAAGGGTGATCTGGGTTTTTATGTTCAGGAAGTCGGAGCCGTCGAAGTAGTTAGCGTCAAGTCCGAGTTTTCTGTAGCACGAGTCAAATCGTCCTGCGACACTTTTCTTTTAGGTGATCTTGTTCAGTTAATCGAAAAGAGAACAAGCCCGATGTTTGAAAATCGCGGGCCTTTAGATCTATTTAGCGATGCTTCAGGCAAAGCGAGAGGACGAATATTAATGTCACGCGACGGCGCGGAAATATTGACCCGCGATTTTATCGCATATATTGATCTCGGTGCTGATGACAATGTAAAAGTTGGTGACCATGTTACGATCTTCCGTCCCCTCGGAAAAGGAAACGTATACAATCCGCCCGATAATGAGACGGCATCGGCACGCGATTACGGTTTTGAGAGTGAAAAGTACAAAGGCGGAAAATTTTCAAATCAGGCTCCTCGTAAATCTGGTGCTAATGCAGGCGGCCACGAGGTGTCTATCGACGAGGCAAAAAGAGGCCGGCCGTCGAATTTGAGAAAGATCGCAGGTGAGGCCATAGTGCTGAACGTAAAGGAAAAGACCGCGACTGTAGTCATTACGCGAACCGCATCGGAAATACATCCCGGTGACTTCGTTGAATTGCAATAACTAGAAAGTAAAAAGGCAAAAGTAAAAAGGCAAGGTTAAGAAACTGGTTTTCTTACTTTGCCTTTTTACTTTTTACTTTTGCCTTATTTTTGTCTTTTTCGAATAAAGAAGGAGAAGTAATCATACATAGACCAAATTGCTGTGAAGACTGCGACCCAAAGAGCGCCTCGTCCGACAAGATAGCCGAAAACTTTCCAGTCGTTTGAAGTTAGTGACAAATTCGCAAGGTTTGAAAAAGCCGTTTGCACTTCTGTGACACGCCAAAAAAAAGCCGGGTAGTCAAGGCCGAAATTTGAGACCGGCGGATTTCCCGTTGCTGCCGCGACTAGCAAAGAGACGACAGCGACGCATTGCGCCCACATTTTGAGTTTCCCTATTCGTTGCGCTTGTATGATTATCCCTTCGCTGGCTGCCACCGAACGAAGTCCTGTAACAATGAATTCGCGGCCGAGAATAACTACAACTGACCAGGAAGGAGCAAGATGTTTTTCGACGAGGACGATCAGCGCGGCAGAAATGAGCAGCTTATCGGCGATGGGATCGAGAAGTTTGCCTAGGTTAGATACCTGATTACGGCGGCGGGCCAGGTGGCCGTCAAGAATATCAGTGAGAGCCGCGACAAGGAAAATTACGATGGCAAGCGCATAGCCGTTGATGCCAAACCAGTTTTCGCCCGCCGGTGTGAGAAGCACAACGACCAACAATGGAACGATTACTATGCGGCCAACGGTGATGTAATTAGGCAGATTCACGCTTGTTTCCAAGTGTAAGTTCTGCCTTTCTAAAACTCAAGATAGAGCCCGTATACGACAAGATTTAATTCGCTACCGTTGTAACCATCTCGACCTGTCCGTCCGTTGCAAGCACTTCCGGATCGCCTTCGTTAAAGATAATGCGTTCCCATGTCAGCGGTGATATCGCTCCCGGCGTTCCGACTCCCGTGAATTTAAGATTGAGCAATATGCCGTCGTCGGTTAAAGGCATCGGGCCGTACATCACCACTCTCAGTAATCCCGGTTCTATCACATTTGTCACCGTGAAAAGGCCTCGGCTTACGGTTCCAGCGAGGTCGACCGGATCAGCCTGAGGCTGTATCACGTTTGGGTCGTATTTGAGATCAAATTCATAAGAGATGATTTCTTTCTTCGCCGCTCCTTCGATCGTGACCGGAATAACCACCTCATAATCGGTTGTCACAACTTTCGGGAGGTTAACAACAATTGCTGAATCTTTCAGACTAGTGTCAACTGTTCTCGCAGCGCTCGGCACCCAGTTACCTGTTACATCTCCTATCAAAAGTCCGACGAAATCCTGTCCGGTGACGGGACCTGTGACGGAAGGATATGATCTAGTTGTGGGCGACGAGCCAACAGGGAACGTCGGGCCGGGCGATACATAGAACCTCCACTGGTTGGTGTTTCCGATAGGTGCACCAAGTCCTGCCGCGAACCTCGCGACCAGAGCAGCGTCATTAGACGAGATCGAGCCATTGTCACTCACATCGGCAGTGGCTTTCTGATTGTCGTTTGTTAAGGTAGATATTCCGGCCACATGCTGTGCGACCCTTGCCGCATCGTTTGATGTAACGTTGTTCTGTCCGGTCGTCTTTGAGAGCGATACAGTGTATGAGCCAGCTCCAAATCCAGTCAGCGAATACTGTCCTTCATTTATTCCGGGAGCTGCTGTCGTCGCAAAGACATTCGGCGATCCCGTTCCTGTTACCGTCACATTCGAAATTAACTTTGGCGGCACGGCTGCGTTGGCATATGTCACGGTCCCGTTGATCGAAGGCACATTCGGAGTCGGCGTGCTTGTCGCAGTTGCTGTATTCGTTGAAGTGCGTGTTGGCGTAAACGTCGGCGTTGCCGTGTTGGTAGCCGTGTTCGTTGGTGTAAATGTTGGCGTACTGGTAGCCGTGTTCGTGGGTGTAAATGTCGGAGTATTTGCCGGAGTGTTGGTCGCTGTTGCAGTCGGAGCGGTCGTCGGCGTGTTTGTCGGTGTGCCGCTTGGCGTTCCGATCGGGCCGAGTGGCAGCGGCCATGCAAAAGCTCCGCGTCCGCGTGTCCAAAGTGAAAGTGTCGTGCTGCCGCGATCGACCTGCATGTCCCAGATCATAACGGCGGGCAGGCCGTTACTAAACCTTAACCACTGCGGCGTTGCAGCGTTGATGTCGTTGGTGTAATAAAGTCCAAAATCTGTTCCGGCGAAAACCTGCTGCGGAAAATTTGGATTGACGATGATCGAGTCAACCGGAATGTTTGGAAGATTGCCGCTCTTATCGAGCCATGTGAAAGACGCACACAGCGCCGTGCAGCTCACCTGAAAAACGTGACCGGGAGTTGTCGGCGTGTTCAAATTAAATCCGCCGACTGCCGCATAGCCGACAGGGACATTTGCAGCTGCGGCTGACGGGCTGAGTGCGACGCCGATGACCGGACGATTGGGCAGCACGGCATTCGAGCCGGTTACGTTCACCCAGTTGCCCTGATTTGCGATGCCGGTTCCGAGGTTAAATCCGATCTGCACATTGCCGTCGCTCGTTCCAACGATAGCGACGCTTTGATATTTTGGAGAATATTTCACCTGTGTAATGTAAGATCGAGTGCCTAAGGTTCCTTTTGTCAGACAAGGAGTTGTGCCGGTGCAAGTCGTTGGATTGGTGTTATACCAAGCTGATGCCGGCACACTGGCATTGGTTCCGCTAATCGTTTCCCAGACGCGCGTTGTTCCGGCGACTAAATGTCCGCAGCCGGTAGTTGCACCGGCTGGCCCGCAATCGTCTCCGCCCGCAATACCGCCTCGAAATAAATGGATCGGCAGAATGAATGCCTGTGTATCTCCAGTCCAGCTTCCTCGTGAACTCGACCAGCCCGCTCCGGAGTTTGTGCAGTTGTTGACGCATCGGCTAAGGCCGCCGCTGTTGTTGCCCTGCCAGAAACGGAGTTGCGTTCCTGTTCCAACGGGATCGATCTGTCCTGAAAAACCGTCGCCGCCGAGTCCCATCTGCCATTGGACGCCGCCTGTCGGCGAACCCGTAAACGTAACCGAGCTTGCACCGTTGTCCTGCGCACCTGCGACTGCTTGCGGAGTCGCACTCGTAGCAAAATTACCGCTGAGGTCACCCGAATAGAATTCGATAGTGTTCAAACCGGTGTCCATGTTTACCCACGTCGGGCGAAGCGTTGCTTCTGCCGCCGCCGCTGCGTTGGAGGTAGAAAAAATACCGCCGTCGCTGCCTTCGAGAAGAATATTAGACGAGCCGGGTACAAACGCCAGAGCGTGATGATCGACGTGAACGATGTGCGCCGAAAGCGCTGTCGAGCTGTATCCGCAAGTCACGTTGTAAAAATTGGTTCCTGTTCGAGTTGCCAGCCATGTGTCGTAGGTATCGACAAATACGCGATCAGGATTATTTGGATCTACAACAAGCCCTTGATCGTACCAGTTTTGGTTATAGTCGCCCGAACCCGCAACGTCAGATGCTGTGCCGCCGGTTCCTGCCGATGTGCAGTCGCGAAGCGACCCTCCGTTCGAGCCAACCATAAAGTTCCATGTCGTACCGCCGTCTATACTCGACCACATTCCAAGCTGACAGCCTACTGCACCGCACGAAGTCTGGCTTGCAATCGAACTAACTTGCGCGTAGATGTAATTAGGATTGCTCGGAGCGACCGCTATATCGATCCTGCCGAGTTGGTTTCCGGACGACGAACTGACATACGGGCTTCCCGATCCGGCGTTCATCGACGCACCCGTTGCATACGAAGTGCCGCTTACCGCGGTGCCAAAAACAAAACCGTTGTCATTTCGGCTTACAAGCGTAAAATCTGTCGGGCAGCCGCTGGCAGGAATCGTGCCTTTATAAAGGCCGTTCGCGCCGTTGAGATTAAGATCGAACTGAACAGTCGTTGCAAAACCGCGCGGGCCGACTGCGGCGATAATGCGCGTCACTCCGCCGCCCATGTCGCTCAATTCGAGGCCGGTTGTATCCTGCCGCTGCGTGCTAAAGCTATTTGTTACGCATGGCCCGGCCCAATTAGTGCCGCCGTCATACGACAGGAAAAGGCCTTTCTTAGTTCCGGCAACAACTCGATTGCTGTTATTGGGATCGACACGAACTTTTCCAACAGCATCATACTGCGGGTATTGTCCCGCCGCCTGAACATATGCCGGGCCGAAAACATCCGCTCCGAGCACGGTCCAGGTCGCTCCGGCATCGGAACTCTTCAGAATGCCCTGACTGCCCATTGAGAATGAGCCGAAATTGAGATCGCCGGTTCCGGCGTAAACCACGTTGTGGTTGTTAGGGTCGAGAGCCAGAGTATCAACGCCTGTCGTAGAAACAAGCGGGTCGTCGGTCAGCATCGTCCAGGTCGTTGCGGCGCTGCAGCAGTTTGTGCTTTTCCAAACACCGCCGCCGTTGCTCGCAATATATGCAACGATAGAGCCGGGTGTAGTTGTTGTCGGATCAACGACGATGGCGTTTACTCTTCCCTGAGTGACGCCGTAATCGTAACAACCGGCGCAGCCTGTCATGCGTTCAGGTTTAGGGCCAAGAGCAGTGAAACTATTTGGATCAAGCGTGAACGGAGAATTTTGCAATTTGTCCGCTGCGATCTGTCGCCCCTCAGGAACGCCCCGTTCGACCTGCGAATCCTGCCTGACCGCTTCACGAAGCCACTCAGGGTTAAACCGTCCGGTCGGATAGGTCAACCGGTCGTGCCAAAACCCCTCTTGCTGCAGCAGCATCTCATATTCTTCTTTGCCTTCTTCCGTTTTACTCTCGACTTCCGCGGGTTCCTTATCAAAAACCTTTTCGTAAGCTTCTTCACTAACAGAAGCGACAAACGAAGAAAGCCGCGACGAATTAGCCGCAGCTACAATAATTCCTGCTATGAGGACCAACGCTGCGAAACCAAAAAACACTGCGGTGCGCAGCCTGACTTTATAATGCATATAGGCAATTATTGCCTAAAGACGACTGAAAACTCAAGTGAAATACTATCGCCTGTAATACATCAGTGCCGGTAACAGTTACAATCCGCCGTTTATCAGCCATGACAAAGCCGTCGGATCGAAACTGTTCGACGGCCGTGAACCGGTGTTTGTCCAGTTGCCGGAAACATCGCCCATCAGCAAAGCAGTGAAATCTTCACCCGTCAGATCGCCGGTGACGGACGAATAAGTTCGGTTAGCAGGCAAAAACTTCCACGTTCCGGTTGAACCTGTTGGTACTCCGAGCGATGCGACGTAACGTGCTATCAGTGCAGCATCATTCGACGTGACAGAGCCGTTGCCGCTGACATCGGCGACGACCAATTGATTGCCGGCAAGTATGTTAATTCCCGAAACATGCTGCGCGATCCGTGCGGCATCGTTTGATGAAATGCCGTTCACGCCGCCCGTTTTTGTCGGAGTGACCGTATACGAACCGGCTCCAAATCCTGTCAGCGAATATTGTCCAGCAGTCGGTCCGGGAGAGCCCGTTGTTGTAACAACCGTCGGCGAACCGTTAGCGGTGATCGTCACATTCGAAACAAAACGTGTGGCGGCCGGAATGGCATTGCCGTAGGTGACCGTCCCGCTGACGACGGGCGGGACGTTAGTTGTCGTGAACGACAGCACAGTTGCAAACGAGGTTCCTTCTGCACTCGAAGCGATCGCACAAAAGTAATATACGGTCGAAGCAGACAATCCCGTGATAGATTGCGAGTATGCCTGTGACAAGTTGCCCGCGCCAAGCGCCGATCCGCCGCTCGCCGGTGCTCGCGTGCCAAAAGTGTCATTACAAGTTCCGGGATCGGTCGATGCGTAACGGAACCAACCCGTCGTCGAGGAGCCGTTAGGATTGCCCGAACCGTTCAACTGCGCCGCAGCATTTGTGACTCCGGTCGCTGGTGAGGTCACCGCAGTCGGCGGCAGCGGTGTCGTGAAGGTCTTGGGCGTGCCGAAGGCTGTGCCAACCGAATTTTGAGCGATGGCGCAGTAAAAGTAAGTTGTTCCCGGACTCAATCCAATGACGCCTTGTGAAAATGCCACTGTCGATGTGCCGGCACCGAGTGACGATCCTCCGCTCGAAGGTGCACGCGTGCCAAAACTGTCGTTGCATGTTCCGGGGCTCGTTGTTGAGTAGCGGTACCAACCCGTAGTTGCGTCGCCGCCCGGATTTGCCGAGCCGTTTAAAGTAGCCGTTGTGCCCGTTAGCGCGGTTGCACTGGTAGTTGTAACTGTCGGAACTGCTGGAAGCGTTGTGAACGACAAGACCGATCCAAAAGAATTTCCAATGCTGTTGTATGAGATCGCGCAGAAGAAGAAGTTTGTTCCGGGTAATAATCCTGCGGCACCAAACGAGTAAGCCACAGGACTTGTCCCCGAACCTAAAGACGCATCAGAAGCGCTGCTGGACGGGAGTCGGGTGCCAAAGCTGTCGTTACAAGTTATCGGATTGGTTGTGCTGTATCTGAAGTAACCAAATGCAGGATCGCCATTAGGATTTGTTAAACCGTTCAAAGTCGCTGAACCTGACGTGATCAGCGTTGCAGCAGAAGTTGCCGCTGTCGGAGCGGCAGGTGTTGTAAATGAAAGAAGAGAGCCGAAAGCAGTGCCTTCCGCGCTGGATGCGATGGCGCAAAAAAAGTATGTCATTCCTGCCGAGATCCCGCTGATCGTTTGCGCGTAGGGTTGGGCCGAATTGCCTGAACCAAGCGACGAACCGCCGCTTGAAGGAGCACGCGTACCGAACGTATCGTTGCAAGTTCCAGGACTTGTCGTGCTGTATCGGAACCAACCAGTTGTTGTTGCGCCATTTGGATTTGCAGTGCCATTCAATGAAGCCGTTGTCGCGGTGATGGTTGTAGCCGCAGTTGTTGTAGCCGCAGGCGGCAGCGGCGTAGTGAATTGCTGAACTGTGCCAAGTCCCGTTCCGATAGAATTCTGCGCGATCGCGCAGTAAAAATAAGTCGTTCCGGGTGTCAGTCCGGATATGTTTTGTGAAAAGGCTACAGATGAAGTTCCTGATCCAAGCGACGATCCGCCGCTCGACGGTGCACGCGTGCCAAAACTATCGTTGCATGTCCCCGGACTGACCGCTGCATAGCGGAACCATCCGGTTGCTGCATCTCCGCCGGGGTTTGCTGTTCCATTCAACGTAGCGCTTGTCCCGGTTCGATTTGTGGCGCTGTTAGTTGTTACTGTCGGAGCGTTAGCGAGTGTTGAGAATGACAAGACCGTTCCGAAAGAAGTGCCGAGTCCGTTATTAGCGATCGCGCAAAAGTAGTAGGCTGTCGCAGGCAAGAGTCCCGTGATCCCAAATGAATAGGCAGATGGGCTTGTGCCTGCTCCTAAAGCTGCATCCGATAGACTGCTGGCAGGCACACGGCTTCCAAAGCTGTCGTTACAAGTTCCCGGATTTGAAGAACTGTAGCGAAAATGTCCGAACGCCGTGTCGCCATTTGGATTTGCCGAACCGTTAAGAGTTGCAGAACCAGAAGTGACGAGGGTCGCTGCTGAAGTTGTCGTTGTCGGAGCAGCGTGTGTCGTGAATGAGAGCAGCGTTCCGAACGCCGTTCCCTCGGCACTAGATGCAATGGCGCAGAAAAAATAAGTAGTGCCTGTAGCAAGTCCCGTAATGGATTGGGAATAAGACTGTATCGATGAGCCGGAGCCGAGTGATGATCCGCCGCTTACAGGAGCGCGAGTACCGAACGTATCATTGCATGTCCCAGGACTTGTCGAGCTGTATCGGAACCATCCAGTGGTGCTGGCTCCATTAGGATTGGCAGTGCCATTTAGCGTTGCTGTTGTGTCCGTGATTACGGTCGCAGCAGAGGTCGTTGCAGTCGGCGGCAGCGGCGTTGT
>JANMDA010000333.1:0-2145 GCA_031376085.1 Chloracidobacterium sp. | reverse complement strand
CAAACCTGACGCGAAGAAGCCGGAGCCTAAGAAAAAGTAAGCGGTAGGCAGTCGACAGTAAGCAGACTGAACTGCCTTCTGCTACTGCCGACTGCCTACTATGCAAATAGGTGATTACCGCATCGAGATAATTCCCGATTGCAAATTTAAATTAGATGGAGGGGCGATGTTTGGTGTCGTCCCTCGTGTGCTTTGGGAACGCGTCAGCCCGCCCGACGAACTTAATCGCATCACGCTCACATGTAATTGCCTTTTCATAGACACCGGCAAAGAAAAGATCCTCATCGAGACCGGAATGGGCGAAAAATGGTCGGCTAAGGAAACTTTGATCTACGGCATTTCCCGCAAAAGGCCTTTCGCTGAATCTCTTTTTGAGATCACCGGATGCACACCCGAAGACATAACGATAGTCATTAACACCCATCTGCATTTCGACCACGCCGGAGGAAACACCGTCGGAACGCAGGCTGCCAGCCTGCGTGTGCATTTCCCCAACGCCCGTTATCTTGTTTCAAAAAGCGAATTCAACGCCGCCGAAAACCCGCACGAACGCGACCGTGCAAGCTACCTTTCCGAGAACTGGCAGCCGTTGATAGACAGTCAACAGATTGAACTGATGCCAGACAAATACGAGCCTGTCGAAGAATTGACGGTCGAGCAAGTTCGCGGCCATTCTGAAACAATGCAGACTGTAAAGCTGGAACGAGGCGGCGAGACGCTCTTCGGCTTTTTTGACATGATCCCGACTCGTCATCACCTGCCGCTGCCGTGGATAATGAGCTACGACCTTTATCCAACCGAAACTCTCGAATTCAAAAAACGCATCCTGCCGCAGGCTTTAGAAGAAAACTGGATCTGCCATTTTTATCACGATGTCGAAATGCCGCTTTGCCGGTTGGTCGAGGTTGATGGGAAAATAAAAGCTGCTGAATATGTCAAAGACTGACAAGATTCTTGAGAAAGTCTTGATGGGTTATTCGGATGCCGCCATCGATTTCGCCGACTTATGCCGATTGTTGTCCGTGTTAGGTTTTGCCGAACGAACCAAAGGAAGTCACCATATTTTCACACAGACGGGAATTGAAGAGATTATCAATATCCAACCAAAACAAAACAAGGCCAAGCCATATCAAGTAAAACAGGTTCGTAATATAATCTTAAAATACCGTTTAGGAGTTAAAGATGAGTAAATACGAGATCATTATATATTGGAGTAAGGACGATGATGCTTTCGTCGCAGAAGTGCCTGAATTGTCTGGCTGCATGGCGGATGGATCGACCTATCAAGAAGCTCTAGCCAATACCGAGGTCATTATTCAGGAGTGGCTTGAAACCGCAAAAGAGATTGGGAGAGCAATTCCCGAGCCGAAAGGGCGACTGGTCTTCGCCTAGATTTATGGAACAAGTAAAAATCGGAATCATCGGCGGCAGCGGCCTTTATCAGATGCCGGAATTGGAAAATGTGCGGGAAGTTCCCGTTGAAACGCCGTTTGGCAGCCCGTCGGACGCATTTATCGTTGGCGAACTCGACGGTGTGACCGTCGCATTTCTGCCGAGGCATGGCAGAGGCCACAAACTCACGCCGAGTGAACTTCCCTTTAGGGCGAACATCTATGCGATGAAGCTGCTCGGCGTCGAGTATATTTTGTCTGTTTCTGCTGTCGGGAGTTTGCAGGAAAAATACGCTCCGACGGATTTTGTCATTCCCGATCAGTTCTTTGATCGAACAAGAGCCAGAGCGCACGAATCGACATTCTTTGGCGAAGGCATCGTCGGCCACATTACTTTTGCTCATCCGGTTTGCAATGAGCTTGGCGACATTCTTGAAGCTTCGTGCAACGGAGTCGGCGTCAAGACGCATCGCGGCGGCACATACATCTGCATGGAAGGCCCGGCGTTCTCGACCAAAGCCGAGTCGAACGTCTATCGCCGATGGGGCATGGACATCATCGGAATGACCAATCTCCAGGAAGCCAAGCTCGCCCGCGAAGCCGAGATCGCCTACGCCACGCTCGCACTCGTCACCGACTACGACTGCTGGTACGAAGGCCACGACGACGTAACAGTCGATATGGTCATCGAATACCTGAACAAAAACGTCCGCAACGCCCAGCTCGTCCTAAAAGACGCCGTCAAACGCGTTGC
>JANMDA010000288.1:0-5213 GCA_031376085.1 Chloracidobacterium sp. | reverse complement strand
AAAACAAAATTTCTTGCGATTTGTTAGACCAATAAACCGAATCAACATCAAACTCTTTTGCACTAATCCACTGCACATAACGCCTCGAAAAGTGAATACCACGCATTGCATCTCGGTAAGCGTGGGCATCGGACTCTGACGGCGTTTTCCAGTTGTATGCCAAATCTAGCCGTGTGATTTCAGCTTCGTTAGCTTCGAAAGCTATGCGAGTGTTCTGACTTACCAAATCCGTGACCGTGTCGTTCAGATATGGAAGGTCATCCGGCTTAATCATCTCGACATTGCTGCCATATAAAAGTTTCGGTGCGGATAGTTCTACGTTGATATATTCCTGCGTTCTACTCCATCCGCTAGTTTGAATCTTTAAAGTGCAACCTTGTGCGACCGCGACGTTCTTAAAAAAGTTGATACCCCTCTGTTTGAATCCGTCTTTTTTCATTTCCGACCACGCCGGAATCCTTGTTTTAAATCTGTAATTTATTGTGTCCATCGCTCGTCATTTCGTTTCCTTATCTTTAAATTATCGCTCTGGTCGGAGTTGAAGTAAATAGATTTTGCGAATCATTCTTTAAAAACAAATATCATTTTCTATTTAAGCGATGCCGCATTCTATGCGTCGTTTTGTCAACACGAATTTGTGATATGAGTTGTGATTTTTTTGTGTGCTGTGCGGAAAACACAACTGGAAATATTCAATGCTCCGACAACGTGCAAGCTAAAAAAAGTTACGCGGAGTTTGGGATGGAAGGGTCACGTTATCCAGACCGCAGTATCGTTGTAAACCATCGGGTTCGACTTCGGTTTTTTTAGATGCCTGTTGACTTCGGGATGCGGTCATGCTCCGCAAAACATCAAGGTCGGATTAGAAGTTGACTTCGAACCTGGATCATGTTCCGGCAGCAGGGTCTAGTTCGGCAGGGTCACCATCGGTTAAGTCCGCAAGGGACAACCAAAAATTTTGTGAGTGGGTGCGGTTAAACTCTTCGATGTTATCCCAAGTGAAACGCACTGAACTTTTGTTGTAGGTCGCCTTTAACTTGTCGGGGTCATCGAAATCTTTGTAAAGCCGTTCAATGCTTCGCTTGGAAACGTCTTTTAATGCCGCGAGTTCGTCAACGGTTAGGTCAATGCGGTTTTTTTTCTTTTCATTAGCCGATTTTCGAAGCTCTTCGATGCGTTCCTTGTCCATTGTCGATAATCGTAGCTTCAAGAGGCGTCCGCATTCAACTGGAAAAACCGTAAAATCAGGCTCAAACTGAAAATAAAAACCCAGATTTGTACCCAGAATGAAAAAAATAGACATCTTTTGGATGCCTATCATTTGTGGCTAATTGCGTAAAACCCAATAAATATGGGCTTAATATTGTGGAGCCGCCCATCGGAGTCGAACCGACGACCTTTCGATTACGAATCGAACGCTCTACCAACTGAGCTAGGGCGGCTTATTTGAGAATATTCAACGATCGGAATAACGGAGCATTATAACTAAACCTACGTTTTCTAAGAGCCGTTTTCCGACGGGCGGAAATTCAGAATATACGTTTCTGGTGCTATGTATGTCAAGTCAAAAGGAAGCTGCTCAATATCAGTAAGGACTTTGATTCTTAGGATCACCATAGTAACATTTGCTTTGCATAGCAAAACATACGTTTTAGATCGGACATGTTATGAACAGTGAGTTTGTTGAACGACTACGCAACGCTTTTGAAGGCGAATCTATGGCCGATGTCGCACGGCGTCTTAAGATCCCGCACGCTACTGTCCGAAATTATTATCAGGGCCGTTTGCCGGCACCTGAGGTTCTCATAAAGATCGCAAATGAAACAGGCGTATCTTTGAACTGGCTTTTGATCGGAACTGGTGATAGATATGCTGGTGAAATTGCTCCAATTGGCCTAGGGCGTTTTTTGGAGGAAAAAATTGGCCTCATTATCGACAAGAAGCTGGAAACGTTCGGCAAAAGCAGCCTTAAAAATCTCTTACCAACAAGCACATTTGATATCGAAGACGCTGTGCTTCGTCTCGATGATCCACAAGCCGTGATGAATGAGTGGTTTCACTATGAAGATCGTGACTATCCGCAAGATTACGGAGTTATCTTTTTCCGAGGATGGGAGACTTTTTCGCTTAAAGACAAGATCGAGGCGGTCACCGACGCTAAAAGAGTTCTCGACCGCTCGCTATGACTTATTACCTTTCACAAGCACCCCTAACTACTTAAAACTAATAGTATTTTGTTGACATCATTTACAGCCGCGCATACAATCTCAGTAATTGTTGAATAATCAGCTTTTGCTGTTGAAGTGATTTATATAACCGTTTTCCTTTAGGAAAAGATCAGGAAACGGTTATTTGCTATGGAAATATGTGCGTGTCCGACTAGTTGACGCACGGCGCATCGCTCCATAAAATTTTTACCAATACATGTAGAGGGGAAAGGAATATCATGAAAAAATCCGTCGCGTCGTTTATTGCTACTAACCGAAATCTTATTGCCGTTTTTGCTATCATGTTTGGCGTTGCCATCACGGGCCTGATCGCCTGGCAGGTCAGCGCTACAGAAGAGTCTAAGAGTGACTCCAAACGGTTGAATGGGACGGTTACAAATACCGGAAAATCCGAGGCTCAACTTACAAATGCCGGCGTTAAGAAGATACTTTCACCGGATCCTAACAATCAGGATTCCATGCGGGGAATGTATCGCGGCGTTAAAACGGCTGAGCGTTTTGACGTGTCGCCTCCTCTCCGGTCAATGAGATTGGTCAATAGTCACGAAGAAGAAGAGAAGGACAGAGATCAATTTGAAGATCGCAGGACCGGCCTCGAAGGACCTTTCGGCCTTCAGGATATCGACAAGACGGTTCAGTCCACCTTCGGCGATGCGCCAAATGTAATGCCAACGCCCATTCAAAGTTTTGATTCGACTATCGGCTGCGGCGGATGTGCTCCGCCCGATCCAAACGGCGACGTTGGCCCTAATCATTTTGTTGCGATGGGCAACACGCAATTCCAGATATTCAACAAAACCGGAACATCACTTTTCGGCCCGGCAAACATTAATACACTTTGGGCTGGCTTCGGCGGAGCCTGCCAGACCCAGAACTCGGGCGATCCCGTGGTGATCTATGACCAAATGGACGACCGCTGGATATTGACGCAATTTACGGCCTCCGCACCTTTCTTTAACTGCGTAGCTGTATCTACGTCTCCTGATCCGACTGGCACATATTTTCGATATGCGTTCTCAACCGGCACAAACTTTCCCGACTATCCCAAATATGGAATGTGGAGTGACGCCCTGTATATCAGCACGCGCGAATTCGCAGGTTCCGGCGGTCCGTTTGCCGGCGTGGGCGCATATGCAGTCAACCGTGCACAACTGATCGCGGGTAACCCTGCTGCCCAGGTGATTTCGTTTTTGGCCTCGCCTGCATCAGCCGGCGGGCAATTTAATATTGGTGACGGGCTTGTGCCGACCGACCTTGATGGCTCGCTGCTGCCACCTGCCGGAGCGCCGAACTATTATCTCGGCAGTATGGATCAGGGCGGCCCCTACTCTGCTCCGCAGGATGCTTTGGTAATATGGAAATTTACTGCCGATTTTACTACACCGGCCAATTCTACATTTACTCTAGCAAGCACGATACCGATCGCACCGTTTGATACGATCCCTGCATTTTGCGCAGGCCGAGCTTGTATTCCACAGCCGGGAACCACAAATTTGCTCGACCATCTCGGTTATCGCCAGCGTCCTCTTTTCCGGGCGGCATATCGTAACTTCGGCAGCCGCGAATCGATCGTGACAAACCAGTCGGTCGAGGCATCTACAACCATGTCGGGCATCAGGTGGTGGGAAATCCGCAGCCCGAATTCCAGCCCTGTACTTTTTCAGGACGCTACATACGCTCCCGGCATTACTGACGGCATTCACCGATGGATGGGTGCGATCGCAATGGATACGGTCGGCAATATGGCGTTGGGTTATAGCGCTTCGAACGGGACGACATTTCCAAGCGTTAATTACACCGGCCGTCTAGCTGGCGATCCGATCAACACAATGCCGCAGGGCGAGGCATCTATAAAAGTAGGTACGGGTTCGCAGACGGGCGGCGGAAACCGCTGGGGCGACTATTCTGACCTCGTGGTTGACCCGGTCGATGACTGCACGTTTTGGTACACGAGCGAATACGTTCCTACGACCAGCGCTGCAGGCTGGCGTCTTCGTATCGGTTCTTTCAAGTTTCCAAATTGTTCGCTCGGGCCGAATTTTGGCCTCTCAGTGACACCCGCTACCCGCGATATCTGTGCTCCGGCAAATGCGGTCTATACTATTACTACAAGTTCTATCTCAGGATTTACCGATCCGATAACATTAAGTGCGACCGGAGCTCCTGTAGGTACTACGGTCACTTTCGCGCCGAACCCCGTCACGCCGGGCGGCAGTTCGACGATGACAGTAAGCAATACCGCTGCAGCCTCACCGGGCACTTACACTATAAATGTAAGGGGAACATCCGGAGCACTTACGCAAAATCAGGACGTAACTCTAAAACTAACCACGGCATCGCCGGGTAACGTCACTTTAACTGCACCGGCCAACGGGGCTACGAGTCAACCGCTTCAGCCGACATTTACATGGACGGCTTCGACACAAGCGGCTACATACACGCTTGAGGTCGCAACCGACGCAGCCTTTAGCAACATTGTTCACACGGCAAGCGGCCTGACAACGACCACTTATAACGGCGCGAATCTTAGCTCGAACACATCTTATTTCTGGAGAGTACGCGGTATAAATACATGCGGAACGGGCCAGAATTCACCGGCCTTCTCGTTTACGACAGCATTGATCTGTATCGTGCCTTTCACGAACGCGGCACCTATCACGATCAACGATAACCTGCCCGGCAGCCCGTACCCATCAAACATTGCGGTTTCCGGCCTCAATGGCTCAGTCGTTAAGGTGACTGTCGATCTTACCGGCATATCCCACACCTTCCCGGATGATGTAGACATCATGCTCGTCGGCCCGAACGGCCAGAACACGCTGCTCATGTCGGATGCGGGCGGAAGCCTCGACGTAACAGGCGTCAACCTGACGTTTGACGATGATGCGGCGGCGGGATTGGGTGACTCGACTCAGATCGTGAGCGGATCATTCAAGCCTTCAAACTTCGATACGACATCGGATGTGTTCCCGGCACCGGCACCTG
>JANMDA010000120.1:0-6548 GCA_031376085.1 Chloracidobacterium sp. | reverse complement strand
TTTCGACCGCCCCGATGTCGGAGCCGTCGGACACATTAGCCACTCCGGGAGTGTCAAACGGACGAGTTACCCCACGCTGGTCGGTCGCCGAGCCGGAAATACTACCCGCATCAAGCGCTGGGCTGCCGCCGAGCAAGGCGTGCGTCGGAGTCGTTCCACCGCCAAATGATAGCGGGCCGAGGCGTGGATTGAGCGGCGTTGCGCCAGTGCCGCTTTGGTCGCCTGTGCCGCCAAATACAACTGCGCCGGGATTGCCGATGAGGTTGTAGCCGTTCGACGTGATGCCTGTGCCACCCGATGCGACGACATCAGGCTGAGCGGAATTGTTGATATTTGCCGCAACGATGCTGTTGCGCAATGTGACAGGCCCGCCCGATCTAAAAATACCACTTGCACTGTTGGCTCCTGCTGCTGAGTTGTTGGTAATAGTGCTGTTGGTGATCGTTGCTCCACTGCCAAAAATATAAATTCCGGCGCCGTTTGAATTTCCGGCCGGCATTCTGTTGCCGCTGATCGTCGAATTGATAACGTTCAGGGTGCCTCCACTGTCAATGCCGCCGCCACCGCCGCCGGCAGCGCCTGTGGTGTTACCGGAAATTATTGAACTTATCACCGTCAAGGAACCTGAGCTTTCGATTCCTCCGCCGAAATTGGCCGTTGTATTGCCGCTGATGGCCATGTTTGTCAGCGTAAGTGTGCCACTGTTGAGAATGCCTCCGCCATCGGTGCCGCTGCCATTCCCGCCAGTAATTGTCATCCCGCTTATGGATGCTGTAAATCCCACGTTAAGAGCGAACACGCGACTCGCACCATTGCCTGAAACCGTCAACAGATTCGCACCCGGCCCTTGAATAGTAAGGTTACTGCTGATGGGAAGTTGCGTCCCGCTGAGCGTGATGGTTTGCGGCGTATTGAAAAGCGATGAAAAACCGATCACGGCGCCGCTGCCCGCTGAAGTGATCGCTTCGCGCAGCGTGCATTCGGTGACGTCGCAGACGCCGATGCCAGGGTCGGCGGCGGAGTTGACCGTGATCGTCGTCGGCATGTTGATCGCCAGCGAGTATGTCCACGGCAATACAGCGTCGTCGGTCGTGTTAACCGGTGTAGCGGCAAAAGATGTAACCACTGCCGTGTATGAACCTGCGGCTAAACTCGCCGTGATACGCGAACGGCGATTTGCGCTGCCATTAATATCGTCATTGAATGTATTGCAATTGGTGAGCGGTGATGCGGGATTAAATGCTCCTGTATATAAAACCAAAAACGTATCCGGCCCTGTGCCGGCGCTGCCGTTTGGCGTGACCAAACCGCCGTCCGCAGGATCGAGACTGAGCGTCACATTCCCCGCAGCCGAAACCGTAAAAGGGATCGCATCATAATGCGCCGTCGTACCTGATAAGGTTGAGCAATTGGTCGGACGGTTAAATGTCGGATCGGCAAGAGCCAGCGTGCCGTTCGAATTAAAATCCGACTCATCCGCCGACTGCGCCGAAGCCGTCACGCTTTCAGGCGTTCCAAAACTTACGCCCAGGATCGCCAGGCCAAAAATAAACGCAGCCGCCAAAATAAGGCGCGCGTTTGCACCAGAATAGCTTGCTACCCGCTTCACCATTTGTTTCTTCGACATCACTTTCTCCTTAAAAGAGGTTAGACACACGGACTGTCAAAATTCTGTTTGTCCAGAGGGTGCGGTAATATTAGCACAGTTTGCCGAAAAAGCAGCAAGAATCTAGTCATAAAGTCGTCTGTGCAGATTCTAAAACGTGCGCACATATGCAAATTTCTGTATCATAATCCTCTATGGCTTTGTCCGGTCAGGATAGCAAAGAGTTTGTTTCGATCGTGATGCCAGTTTACCGCGAGGCTGCGCATATTGGCGAGGTACTGAATGATGTGCGCACGGCACTCGTTGAGGCAGGCGTACAGTTCGAATTGGTGCTTATCGATGACGGCTCGCCGGACGATACATGGAATACACTCACAGAACAGTCAAAGGAATTTCCAATGATGCGTGCCGCTCGGTTGAGCCGCAATTTTGGAAAGGAACATGCGCTTTGCGCAGGGCTTGAGATGGCCCGCGGCGATGCGGTCATCGTTATGGACGCCGATGGCCAACATCCGCCCGCACTTCTGCCGAGGATCATCAACACATGGCGCGAAACGGGTGTTGACATAGTCGAAAGCACCAAGATAGATCGCGGCGAAGAGACGCTTTTCAGCAAGGTCGCCGCCGGAATATTTTATTGGTTGTGGAACAAGCTTTCCGGTTTTGAGATGCGCGGAGCGTCGGACTACAAACTGCTCAGCCGAAGTGCGGTCAATGCTTATCTCGAAATGGACGAGCGAAATGTTTTCTTTCGCGGAATGACGGCGTGGCTTGGTTTTTCGCGTGCACAGGTTCCCTTCGAGGTTGCCATGCGTGCAGGCGGCACTACGAGCTGGTCGATAATGCATCGCGTGCGACTAGCGTTAACCGGCATTTCGGGATTTTCTTCACTGCCGCTGCAGTTTGTGACGTTTACTGGTTTGATCTTTCTGCTGTTTTCTGTGATCTTCGGCATGTACACGCTTATACTGCAACTGACCGGACATTCCAACACTGGTTTTGCAACTGTCATTCTGCTGCTGCTCGTGATCGGAAGTCTGTTGATGATAAGCCTGGGAATCATTGGAATTTATCTGGCGCGAATTTACGACGAAATAAAAGGACGTCCGCGATATGTGGTCTCGCGCACAATCGAACCGAAGGAGCCACCAGTCTTGCAGCGGCGAAAGAATGATGTTGTTGCTCAGCCGCTTTTCGAAATGGATAACACCATATAGATATGTTTGAGAATTTTCCAAAAACGAGATCCACTCTGCCGCCGGAATTTCAGGTGATCTACGCCGACCAATATAAAGAAAATCGCGATGGCGGCTCAAAGGCCAGCGGCCTTGCTCAAAAACTCGAAAGCTGGATGCACAGAAAGGTAGCAGCTGACGTCCAGTCAGGTGCTCAGAAGTCGACACTTGAAATTGGAGCCGGAACGCTCAACCAACTTCCCTACGAGCAAAAATCGAAACCATACGATGTCATCGAGCCGTTTCACTCGCTTTTTGAATCATCGCCGCTTAAAAGCCGGATCAGGAATGTTTTCGACGACATTTCAGAGATTCCGCCAGAGACCAAATACGACCGCATCATTTCCATTGCGGCTTTTGAACACATCTGCAACCTTCCTGAAGTCATCGCACGCTCAGGGCTGTTGCTTGCGGAGGGTGGAAACCTTCGCTGCGGGATACCGAGCGAAGGCACGATAATGTGGAAACTCGGCTACACGTTTTCTACCGGCATGGAGTTCAAACGCAAGTACGGGCTTGATTACGAAGTGCTTATGCGGCACGAACATGTAAACACCGCACGCGAGATCGAGGAAGTGTTAAATTACTTTTTCGCGGATGTTCGTAGCAGCGTTTTCGGGGTGGCTAAAGCAATATCGTTTTACCAGTTCTACGCCTGCAAAAAGCCGAGGATTGATATCTGTTCGGATTACCTGCGTACTTAGTCACCATCTCCATCTGTCGACGAACGAAAGACAAAACGGAGCTACCGCGGTTTTTCGAATATGCAGAGTAAATTTTTACCGATCGGAGGGGTGATTAAAGTTTCTATTCGGCGGTTTGTGGGAACAACCATCCTATCGTAAAGCTTTACCACGCTGCTTTCGAGCTCATCGGAAGGAAAAACTTTGTACTTCACGATCCAAGGAAGTATGCCGGCAAAATCAAAATATTTGACTTTCGATATCTTAAATTTGGCGCTTGCAGCTTTCTCTATGATCTCGTTCCTTACATAACGCCGGCGATGTCCGACCGCCCGGTCAAATCCGCCGTAAAGCCATGGCAATGCGGGAACAAAAATCAAAGCCCGCCCGCCCGGCTGCAGACACTCGTACATAAGACGCAGCTCCTCGACATCATCTTCTATATGTTCCAGGACGTTGATGTAAAGAATGGTGTCGGGACGCTGGGTTTGAGAAATTTCCTCAAATACATTGGCAAAAATACTTTTATAATAATTGATTGAAACAGAATCCGATTTAATATTTTGGCGTAGATGAGTGAACATCTCGGATGGCTCGACCAATGCTAATGAATCCGGCTTCTCTCCCAAAAGCAACTCAGAAAAATCACCGGTCCCAGCCCCAACCTCGACAATATTCCTGCCCAGCGAAGGGCGAAAGTCGCTGAGGATCCATTTATGATAATTGATGGCGAAGGACATCGCCTCCAAATCTTTTCCAACGTAAACTACATCATCCATGAGATTGTTTATGACAGGTCGTTCTCCGCTGATAATGGTAGCTGGCGCCGTCCAGCCTGAAGTATGGGGACATTTGTATAAGAGTCATTTAGGCTCACAAATAAATTGAATTTGAAGATATACCAAAATGCCGCTATACCATCCCGAAATCCGATCTTTTTTCCTTCCGCATAGGTTCTGCCAAAATAGTTGATCGGCACTTCATAGATCACACATCCAAGTTTTGCGATCTTAGCGGTAACTTCTATCTCAAAGCCAAAGCCGGAAGAGGTTATCGTCATTTGCCGAATAATGTCTCCACGGAAAGCCTTGTAACAAGTTTCAACATCCGACAAATTGACGTTCGTGAGGCAGTTGGACAAAAACGTTAATCCTTTGTTCGCCAGATAGTGATAAAAATACAGTACTCGCGCCGCACGCTTGACCATAAAACGGGATCCAAACACCACATCTGCGTGCCCCTCAGAAATTGGCTCGATAACATCAGCAATGTCCGCGGGGTCATACTCCAAATCCGCATCCTGAACAATTACAATATCGCCGGTCGTCAGGCTAAAGCCTGTTTTAAGAGCTTCAGTCTTTCCGGCATTCTTAGGTTGACGGACGTATTTTATCCTGTCGTCCTGTTCGGCAAGAGCCTTTGCGATTTCAGGTGTGTTATCTTTTGAACAGTCATCTACGATTATGAGCTCCAACAAACACGGAATATCCATCACCTTAAGAACGATGCTCTCGAGCGTTTTCTCTTCGTCGTAGGCGGGCATTACGACGGAAAGAAGTGCTTTTTTGCTATTTTCCATACGGATTAACTATTCCAGCTATTCAGGGTTTGCTTGTTTTTTTGGCCTTGACTTCACCGATCTGGAACACAAGCACCCTAGAGTTGCCAGTGTCAACTACAATCAAAAATCTTGTTTTTTGAGTTTCCAGTATGGACATGGCAGACACGCCAGACATTTGGTCACTGCTATCAATACTGATTCCGCGAACCGGATTACCGTCCAAGTCGAAAGCGATTATTTCTTTCTTTAATCCGCTCGAAACATAGACGACTTTCTCCTGCTTGTCAAAAACTGCGTCCGGCCATCCTGGCACATTTTCTTTCCATGCATCAATATTCCATTGTCGCACAAAATTTCCGTCGAAATCGAAAGCTTGGATTCTCTTGTTTCCCGTTTCCACCACAATTACCAAATCTTCCGCAACAGTGATGCCGGTAATGGCGGTGAATTGTCCATCAGCGTTCCCGGGAGTTCCAAATGCAAAAAACTTTTGAGTAACGGTATCAAATCGCGCAATTCGGCTGCGTCCCGAATCAACAATATATAGTTGATTACTTTGATTTATGGCAATATCCCTTGGCCCATAGAAACCGGTATCGGGGCCGTGCCAACTCGAAATAAACTGTCCATCCGATCCAAACTTTAATAAATTGTGGTTTGCGACATCCGTAACGTATAGATTGCCGGCGGTATCGACCGCTAACCCTTCAGGGTCCATAGGATGCTCATCGCCCGTTGCTTCCCTGCTGAACGAGGCGACAAATTTTCGTTCAGAGTCAAATTTTTGAACGCGGTTGTTCATCGAATCTGCGACATAGAAATTACCTTGCTGATCAGAAGTGACGCCGCGCGGCTTTGAAAATTTTCCTGGATCGGCTCCCTCGGACCCGAAGATCACAGGCACGAGCGGCAAGCCTTCAACGGATGTTGAACCGGGGCGTGGGATTCCCGGCCTCGCCGTCGACCCCTTAGTTTGATAGAGGAGAAAAGCCTCCATTCCTAAAATATCATAGCAATTTGCACATTCCGTTACGGAACCCAGAATCAACGAATCGGGCGGCGGGGGTGCACCTTCCGGTAAGTGAACAAAATTGGATAGATCGACGCCTTGAACCGTTGCGTACCAAAGGGCAAGAATATATGCAGGCCCATAGCGGCCGTCTTGAAGGTATATTGGCCGCAACGATTCACCCAATGCCCTCTCAAAAAGTTGAGGGTAGGCCCAGCTGAAATAAGAGCGCCGTTCAGGCTGCCATTTTTGAAACTTAAATTGGAAGTAAATTGTTTGAACCACCGTAACAGCTATCAAAACGAACAAAAGAGCATACCTCGCTACGCTGCCGGCAGTCACGCTGCTCTTTCTAACCGGCGAAAGTGAAGTGGCGGTTTGCTCGTCCTCTGACGGCAAGGGTTCGTCGGGTACTGCATCGGAAGAAATGGCATCCGTACCGCAAAATAGCGAT